>JANOXY010000063.1:0-13502 GCA_031418675.1 Pseudomonadota bacterium | reverse complement strand
TCGATACCCAGGCCACCGCACCATTGATGCCAGGTACCGACCGTCAGGAAGCCATAGAAGCCCGCGCCTCGTTTTGGCGATACCGCATCAACGTCAACGTAGCCAAGTTGTTTGTGGTGCCCATAAACGTGCTCGGTCGCAAAATTGCCGCCGAAGCTGAGCGCAAAATCCCAGCGCCCGAACCATAGATCGAGAGGATTGGCGGTGCGATGAGTCAGCTCGTGGGCCGCCGAGATGCCACTCACACCGAGCACGCCACCGAGCGACATGCCGACGCCGACCAGATCGAAAGTTGTATTGGCCGCGCGCGCCGCAAACACATCATGGGCTATGCCCATGTTTGCCAGCCAGCTATTGAGCAGCTGGCCGAAGCCCAACAGATCCCGATCGCTGGCCACCCACACCGCGACAAAGGTGACCGCAAAATGGCCGACGACCGCCGAGTAGAGAATCAGATCGTGGATGATGGGGTGGTGGTATTCGGGATTGCTCTCATCACGAAAATTCTTCGTGACAATCTCGCCACCCACACCCACCACAAACAGGAAGACCACACTGCTCCAGGTCCACCAGCCGCCGGCCAGCAGCCCGGCGATGGCGATCAGAAACCAGGCCCAGTGAATGTAACCAAAACGCAGATACTTCCACATAAGCTGCCCCTCGTGATTCGCTAGGTGCGGCGCAATAACATGGCATCGCTCAGCGCGCTTGAGCATCGATCCCGAGTATGTTGGGATGCTCTGAAATTCGACGTTATGGTCGCACGCCGCTTACCGCTTGGCGAGCGGGGACAACTTCAATCCCATTTACCGGCAAGGGTCACAGGCAAGACTATGACGCGAAGTAGCAAGCTCGAAGTTCCGGCCGGTCATTCGCTGCACCATGTGGTATGCCCGCACGACTGCCCGGACACCTGCTCGATGCTCGTGACCCGCGACGACGCCAGCGGTCGCGCGGTCGCACTGCGTGGCGATCCTACCCATCCGATAACTCGCGGCCATCTGTGCAACAAGGTCAATCACTACCTGGATTTCGTCTATAACGACAAACGCGTGCTCTACCCCCACCGCCGCGTCGGGCCCAAAGGACCGGGTGCGCGCTTCGAGCGCATTTCATGGGACGAGGCGCTCGATGTCGTGACCGATAATTTTAAGCGCATCATCACTGACTACGGCAGCGAAGCGATACAGCCTTTCAATTTTTCGGGCACCTTGGGGCAGATAGGTTATTGGACCCTGGACAATCGCTTCTGGAACAAGATGGGCGCGGCGCGCTTGGAAATGTCGATCTGTATCCACGCGGCGTTCTGGGCCTGTATGCACACCTACGGGTCGGCCAACGGGCCCGATCTCGCAATGGCCTCACATGACGCCGAGCTCATCATCTTGTGGGGCGTCAACCCCGTCAGCACCGGCGTACACGCCATGCCCTTCATCCGTGAGGCACGGGAACGCGGCTGTCAGGTGATCGCCATCGACCCGCGCCCAACACGTACCACCGGTATGGTTGACTGGCACGTGCAACCACGTCCCGGCACCGATGCAGCACTGGCGCTAGGCATGATGAAGATCATTGTCGAGCGTGGGCTGCACGATCAGGCCTTCCTTGAACAGCACACACGCGGCTGGCGAGAGCTCATAGAACAAAAACTGCCGGACTATCCCCTGCAACGGGTGGCCCAGATCACCGGCGTCGCGGCGGCCGACATTGAGCGCCTGGCGCTCGCTTACGGCAGTACGCGCAAGAGTCATATCCGCGCCGGTCACGGCATGAACCGTCACCAGAACTCCGGCCAGATGTGTCGTGCCGTGTTGCTGCTGCCGGCCATCACCGGCGCATGGCGCGAAGCTTGTGGGGGTGCGGGTTTTGGTCGACTCGAAGAAAATTGGAATCCGTTTTTCCGCAACGATATTCAACGCTTCGATCTGGGTGAGCGCGCCAGCAAGCGCATCGTCAATATGGTGCAGATGGCGCGCGCACTGACCGACAACATCGGCTGGGAAGGCGAGCTGCTCGACCCACCTATCAAATGTCTGTTTGTTTATAACGCCGATCCGGCCAATTGCGTACCGAACTCGGGCGGCATGCGCCGTGGCATGCTGCGCGAGGATCTGTTCACCGTCGTGCACGACACCATGTGGACCGACTCCTGCGACTACGCGGACATCGTCCTGCCGGCCGATACGCAGCTGGAACGCACCGACTTCCATGGCAGTTATGGTTATTACCATTACGCCATGAACCGGCCGGTGATCGCGCCGCTGGGCGAAAGTGTGAGTAATGCCGACTTGTTTCGCCGCCTGGCTGATCACATGGGGTATATCGAGACCAGTGATAATGCCTTTACCCAGAGCGACGAAGAAATCATTCGCGATCTATTCCTCGATGGCAGCAAAAACCCGCTGGTTGAGGGCATCACATTCGAGCAACTGCTCGAAAACGGGTGGGCGGTTGCCAATTACAATCATCCCGCGCGCCAGTATCTCGAACGTGGTTGGCCCACGGCCGACGGCAAGATTCAGATCTGGTCCGATGCGCTCGCCGCCATCGGTATCGATCCGCTGCCGAGCCACGTTGTTGAGTTCGAAGGCCAGGAAGATCCGCTGCGGGCGCGTTTCCCTTTGCAGATCCTGAGCACGGCCAGTCACTATTTCATCGGCGATTCCTTCCAGACCGTCGAACGCCTGCAAGCCATGCACTCGCGCCCAACCTTCGAGATCAGTGCCGATGAAGCGCGCACGCGCGGCATTAGCGACGGCGATTTCTGTCGGCTCTACAACGACCGCGGCGAGACCTATGGTTATGCCCTGATCCTGACTGGCATGCTGCCCGGCGTGATCGGCGCCCAGAAACAACTGAAAGGCAGTCGCACCGCGGGCGGTGTCAACGTCAATGCGTTAAACACGGAAGTTTTGTCGGATTTTGGTTTTGCGCCAACCTTCTATTCCGTGCTGGGCGAGATCGAGAAGGTCGATCTGCGCCAGCTCGACCACATCCGCCTCGCTGCCATGGGTGGATGGCAGGGGTATCTGCGCTTGTGGCGGGCGAATAATCCCGACCTGGCGGCCGATGAGCAAACCATACTGGACGAAGCACGCACCCGTTATCCGGGCCTGTTTGTGCGATGACCGCCCTATCCGCACCCACCCTCGACCCGCTCGCCTGGCCCGTCGCCGCCAGCACCATCAACGCACGGCGCGTGCAGCGGTTGCCAGCACGGATCGCGGCCTTACGCACACTCAATCACGACACCTACGAACTGGTCCTGACGACCGCCCCAGGCAGTCCACCGCTGGATGCCCGCGCTGGCCAGTTCGCGACGCTGGAAGTACCCGGCATCAGTCGCGCCCGTGCGTATTCATTTGCCCGCGATCCGCGCCGCGAAACCGCGGGCGAGTACACCTTCTATATTCGTGTGGTGCATGGCGGCGAATTTTCCACTTGGCTCGCGGCGCAAGGGCGCGCCGGTACGGACATCACCATCACCGGGCCGCTGGGTGCATTCACGCTGGACACCAGTACAGCGCCGATGCTTTTACTGGCCGGTGGCAGCGGCATGAGTGCGGTCAAAGCTTTGGCCGAAGAAGCCAGCCGCCGTCAGCTTGCACGCGATTGCCTGTTTCTTTACGGCGCGCGCACGCGCGCCGATCTCTATGCACAACAGGAGCTCGCGGAAGTCGCGGCGTGCTGGCCGCGCGGGCAGCGCTTCGAGTTTGTGCAAGTCCTCTCGGACGAACCTGGCGACAGCCCGTGGGCGGGTGCGCGCGGCCTGGTCACCGACCATCTGCATGAACACTTCCTTGGACGCGGGCCGTGGTTGGCCGGGCAGTTCAAAGCCTGGTTGTGCGGGCCGCCGCCGATGGTCGAGGCCGGTGTCCGAGTCCTGCATGCGCACGGCGTTCCCGCGGATGATATCAATCTCGATGTGTTCGCTGATGCGCGCTCACCGGCGCCGTTCATAGCCAACAATCTATGCACGTTGTGCGACGAGTGCCTGCTGGTCAGGCCAGTGGCAGGATGCATCGTCGAGAGCGGCGGCTTCGGCGCGGAACAGCACAAGAACGCGGCAAACGCTATGCCGATCACACCCCTGCTCACCGCCGGCCTCTACTACAACACCTTGCTGATCGACGACAGCCGCTGCATTCGCTGTTATGCCTGCGTCAAGGCCTGCCCCCACGGCGCGATAAGCACACCCGCTTGATCGGCGCGCAGCCTTGCGCGCTTCAAATCTCGATCGCCAGCAACTCGGCGAGCGCGCGGTCGATGAATTGTTTGTCTTCGGCAGCCACACCCAGCATGGCAAAATGACCCCAATCGCTGGGAACAGGTTTCAGCGTGCTGCGTGGCGTCAGCAAATGTTCAGCGCGACATTCTTCGAGCGTGAACATCATGTCCTGCGCAAACGGCATATTCCACACCACCGCCGTGATGCGGCCCAAGGCCGCGGCCAAATCGCCACCCGTGTGTAAGGAGACATCGGCAGCTTGCCATTTGCTCAGCAGACTGAGCAGGGCATTGGGATCCATCGGCGCAAACCAGGCTTCCCAGAAACCACCCATGAATTCGTCGAAACTCGCGAATCCGATCCCGCGCCACAGCTCGCGCGCATAAAACGCCTTCGACAAACCTGATTGTGCGAAGAAGTGCCCGAGCAGTTTAAGTCCGGCACTGACGGCGTGGGGCTGGCTGTAACGACCGCCGGCCCAGGCCGGATCGGATTTGATCATTGCCATGGCATTGGCCACAAACAAATGATTATGGGCAGTACCGCGGGCAGTGCCGCCTATGGGTGCGGCACGTTTGACCATGGACGGGTAGCGCACCGCCCATTCGAAGGTCTGTTGTGCACCCATCGACCACCCGAGTACGAGTTCGAGACGCTCGATGCCAAATTTCTCGGTCACCAGTCGATGCTGGGCTCGCACGTCGTCACCGATCGTCACGGCGGGAAAATCCGCCATCGCGATCGGTGCTGGCGAATTGTGCGGCGAACTTGAAATACCGTTGCCGAGCATATTGGGAAAGATCACGAAGTAGCGTGCCGGATCAAGCGCCATGCCCGCGCCGACATACATCTGCATGTGCTTGCTGGTGCCGGAAAACATATGGGGAAACAGCACCGCATTGTCTTTGCGTGCGTTGAGCGTGCCGAGCGCGCCATAGGCCAGGCGGCCGCGCGGGATCACGCCACCGCCATCGAGTTTAAAATCACCGAGATAAAAATCCTCCCAGGGTCCGTGATTCTCTTGTGAATAGAATTCGTTATGCAGCGTCATGATGCAGCTCCCTCAGGGTGATGTGCGGATGATTTCCGGCTGATGGAAGGCCCGCATCGGTGGCACCGGGCCTGGATAAACTTCGACTTCGACCAGGCAACTGTGGGCAGTCGGCCCTTGGCCCAGACGCGAGGTGCCGACGTCGCGGGTCAGCACATTGGCATTGCCATGCACATCGAGGCCGAGACCATCGTCGGTCTCGAGCGGGTCATACCAGGCACCAACCGCCAGTTGGATCACGCCAGGACAGATGTCTTCGCTTAGACATGCGCCGGCGAGGTAGGCACCGCGGTCGTTGAAGATGCGCACAACCGATCCAGCCTCGATACCGCGCGCAAGCGCATCGGCCGGATGCAGGGTCACCGCTTCCCGACCGGCCACTTTGGTCGCACGGCTGACCGCCGAGAAGTCGAGCTGGCTATGCAGACGCGGCGCCGGTTGGTTGGAGATCAAGTGCAAGGGGAACTGGGCAGCACGCGGTGCGCCCAGCCATTCCTGCTTGTCCAACCACACCGGATGACCGGGGCAATCGTCGTAGCCGAAGGAAGCAATGGTCGCCGAATGGATTTCGATGCGCCCGGATGGGGTGCCCAAGGGATGGGCGACGGGATCCTTGCGAAACGCTTCGAAGATCAGCGGCACCTCGCGCAGTTGCGCGGCGATCGAAAAATGCTCGCCCGCCCAGAAGGACTCGAAATCCGGTAAGACCACGCCGTATTCTGCGGCGCGCTGTCGCGAGTCCGCGTAGATATGTCGCACCCATTGCATCTCATCGCGCCCTTCGGTGAATTCCGCGGCGAAGCCCAAACGCGCCGCCAGTGCGCTGAAGGTGTCGAAGTCACTGCGCGCGTTGGCAAAGGGCGGCACCGCCTGGGGCATGGGCGACACGTAGTGATCGAAGGTATTAAAAGCGACGTCGTTGCGCTCCAGCGAAGTGCTGATGGGAAAGACGATGTCGGCGTGACGCGCGGTCGCGGTCCACACCTGTTCGTTGACGATCACACACTCCGGGCGGGTCCAGGCTGCGCGCAGTCGATTGAGATCCTGATGGTGGTGAAATGGATTGCCACCACACCAATAGATAAGCTGGATAGCCGGATAGCGCAGGCAGCGTCCGTCGTAATCAAAAGCCTGGCCCGGTTTCTCCAGCATGTCGGTGACCCGTGCGACGGGGATGACCGAATCGATGGGATTGTCACCCTGCTCGAAGCTGCCCCAGCGAAAGGGCAGGATGCGCCGACCCATGAAGCCGACGGTATGCAGCGAGCCCACACCATGGCCAATCCCGGCGCCGGGCAGGCCGAACTGTCCCAGCATCGCCATCAGCGCCGTGCCTGCCCAGAACGGTTGTTCGCCGTGTTCGGCACGCTGCAGGGCCCAGCCCATGGGTATAAAGGTGCGCTTGGTCGCAATCAAGCGCGCCAGTTCCCGTACGGTCGCGGCTGGCACTGTGGTCAGCGGTGCCGACCACTCGGCACTTTTTGGCTGGCCGTCATGCTCACCGAGCAGATATTCCTTGAACGGTGCGAACCCGGCGGTGTAACGATCGACGAAGGCTTGATCGTGCAGACCTTCCACCAGCAGCGTATGACAAAGCGCCAGAATCAAAGCGGTGTCGGTAGCCGGCCGGATCGGGATCCAGCGCGCGCCCAGCATGTCCGGCAGATCAGTTTTTATCGGGCTGATATTGATGAAACGAACACCCGCATTGGCGCAGGCACGCAACTGATCGGGTGCGGTATGGGCGCCCGGACCACCCATCACCACCTGCAGGTTCTTGGGGCTCACACCGCTGAAGCACAGCACCACTTCGCCGTGATCGCGCACGTCATCCCAGGGTGTCGTGTTGAGGAACAAGGTGTAGAGATCAGTCCCCAGGATATGGGGCAGCAGCACTTCGGCAGCGGCCGCTGAATAGGTGCGGTCCGATTCCGTGTAACCACCAAATTTTTTCAGGAAGCGATGCAACTGGCTTTGCGAGTGGTGAAAACGGCCGGCACTCGCCCAGCCGTAGGAGCCGCCATAAATGGCGGCGTTACCGTATTGTTGTCTGGTCCGCGACAAAGCCTGGGCAGCAAGATCCAGTGCCTGGTCCCAACTCACGGCGACGAAAGGTTCGCGTCCGCGGCCGGCACCGCCAGCCAGGTGGCCAGCTTCCAGATATCGCTTGCGCACCATCGGGCAATCGATGCGCAGCTCGGGGTTGCGACTGTCGAGCAGCGCTTGACCGATAACGGACGGATGCGGGTCATCGGCATAGTTGTGCACCGCGAGCAATTCATCGCCGGCGGTTTCCACCAGGAAGTTGCCCCAATGGGTCACCGTCGGGGTAAGACGACGCTGTTTTGCGTCAGATTTTTTGGCTTCGTTTGCGTTCATCGTGCCACGTAGGAATAAGGTCTATTTGAGACTATGTCGCCCGCCGGCTTGGGTACTGGCATCGAGAAACTTGTCGAAGAAAATGCTGCCGTCCTGCATACCCATCGCGGTCAAACGCGTAATGGCGGCATCAACCATCGCCGGTGGGCCGCACACATAGGCTTGATCGTTCGGCTCGAAGTGCCCCGTGCCGCTTGCGATGGCGATGGCATCCGTCACCAGCCCGCGCTCACCGCGCCAGGCACTGGCTGGTGGCTCATCGGACAACACCGGCGTGAGCGTGAAGTGGCCTGCCCAACGTCTTCCCAGGGCCGCGAGCTCGTCCAGGTAATAAAGGTCGCGCATCGCACGTGCACCGAACAACACCACACAGTCGCGGCTATCGCCGGCCAGCACCGCGTCTTCGAGCAGCGCATAAACGGGCGCCAGGCCGCTGCCGCCCGCGATGCAGATCATGCGCCCGCTACCCACACGTCGATGAAATTGGCCGAACGGGCCGCGCAGTGACAAGTGCTCGCCGTGGCGATCGGCCGCAAACAACCAATCGGTGAATTCTCCACCCGGCACATGACGAATGAAAAAAGACACGGTATTACCGTCACCCGACTCCGGTGCGCGGGCCAGCGAGTAGCTACGTGTTTGCTTAAGCTGCGATGTCCCAAGCTCCAGATACTGGCCGGCGCGCGCTGCGCGGAAGCACGGCCGCTGCAGAGTGACGGTGACCTCGGCGATGTCGTGGGTCAAAACACGCAGCGCGGTGATGGTGCCACTGACTTCTTCGAGTGCGAGCGGCCCGTCGGCCAAGGCGACTTCAACCACCACATCGCTCTTTAACAGCGATTGACAGGCGAGGATCGCGCCTTGGGCAATATCCGCAGGATCCAGGGTATAGACAAAATCAGTCAGTGGTTTGACGCGGCCACTCTTCAATACACAGCGGCAAGTACCGCAGCTACCAACGCGACAGTCATGGGGCCAGTTCAGTCCCGCGTCGAGGGCGGCCGTCAGCAGGCGCTGCCCCCCTTTGACCACAAAACGATGACCGGTGGCTTGGATCGTTGCCGTGTAATCGCGCTTCTTGAAAAAATCGAACATCGATGGTCGTCGCAGGAACTATCGCCACTGGTCGAAAGCATAGTAGCGCGCATTTGCACGGCGCGCGTGCGCGCCGTTGGACCTCAGACTCTGTGGGTTGGCGTGTCGCGCACTACTCGCAACGGCTTGTTACGGCAGACTTAGGTGCGGCACAAATGTTCGCGAGCGCTATGCCAGCGGCGTTCAAAGCTGCACGAAGGATGCTGTTGCCCGTGGCTGTTGCGCAATGCCGCCAGCGTGCCGCTGGCCGCTGCGTGTGGCGCCTCATGGCGGTTGCTCATAAAGTCTTGCGGCAGGTTGGGATGCTTGATGAATTCGCAGCATTGATCCCAGCCAGCCGAGCGTCGGCAGATCGCGATATTACCCCTGAAGGGGGCACCGCGAATGCAGACCGCAGCTTAGTCGAAGCAGGATTCGGCCGGCGCGCTGGCTTGGTATCACGCGTCGTTGCCGCGCACCACCGGTAATCCAGCTGCAGTCCACGCTGCGATGCCGCCGGCCATTGAGCGGACGTTGGAAAAACCCATTTGCTGCAGGGTGTCGGCGGCCATGGCGCTGCGAGCGCCGCTGGCGCAATGAACAATGATCTCGCGGCTTCGATCGCTAAGCCGCTGCTCACGATTGGGATAGTCCAGATCGGCTTTTGCCTCGAGCATACCGCGGGGTACGAGCAGCGCGCCTAACACGTGAGACTCAGCCCACTCCGGCGGTTCGCGAACATCGAGCAGAATGATATTGCTGTCAGCCTCAATGGCTGCGGCGGCATGTTCGGCACTAATCTCGCGGATACGGCCCTTGGATTCTGTGACGAAGTCCTTCAATGTCTTGCTCATGACAGCTAGCTCCAAAAATTTAGATATAGAGACCAAAGACAAAATCAGAGCACGCGCCACTGCGCGCAGGCAGATCGGCGCCTGGCTCGCGGAGGTCGCGGCTGCGCATCGACTGATCGTGATTCTGCGCGCCCGCCCCCACTCACCTCCTGATGAGGGTCAAAGTCCGAGACGCTCCTGACAACCATGCAATCGGATCCGTCATCTTTGTACGCGCCGACACAATGTACCGACCGGACTTGTAGGGCATAGCGCACATTGCAAGCGATTCACGCCGGCGAAACGCTTAGCCGTATTTCGCCAGTATCCTCGCCACATGTGCGCCGGCGGCTTTGGCGCTGACCAGGCTGTTTGCACCGTCCAGTTCGGCCTCCATCGCGCAGGCGACCATTTCATAGAATGCGCGATCGAGTGCACGCCGCGCTGCGGCGATCTGTTGGGCGACCGCTTCGCATCCGGCATCCTGTTCGACCATATTCTGCACGCCGCGCAGCTGGCCTTCGATCCGCCGCAGGCGCGTAATCATGCTTCGTTTGTGACCGTCAAGCGCATTGGTACCCAATATCTCCCTTGCCACCATGGTGTCTTCTGACGGGTCCTGTACAGGGCTGCGAGCCTTGCTCATGGATTTAAGCTCTCCCCTTCGATCTGCAGATAAACATTGTAGGCATTGGTACGATTGGCGGCATCAAAGGTGGGCAGCTTGGCAAAATGCCCCCAGTTCGTACCAGCGTAAGCTTCATCGAATGGCTGGAAGTCGGCGACGGCGCGCGCCATTTCCGCGCGCAGAAACGACAAGTAATCATGGGTCAATTGCAGATCCTCGCGAGGCGCGTAGGACGCTGGACCGTGGCCGGGCACCAGCACTCGCGCCGGGATCTTGAGCAGTCGCTCGATGGCCAGCAGCCATAGAGCGGTGTCGGCCGTGCCGACAAATGGCACACGACCGGCGTAGATCGTATCGCCGGCAAATAAGACGCCGTCTGCTTCGACCAGCATGGTCAGATCCTCCGGCGCATGACCGGGACCTATATGCAGCAGCCGGAAACGCAGTCCGCCCATGTCGAATGATTCATCCTCACTCAGCCAGCGGTCAGCAAGTGGCAATTCAAAATTCTCTCCCAACCAGGGCCCGATCGTCGCGCGTCGTTCCGCCAGGCGGGTCTGGGCGGCCGCGGCGTGGAAGTATTGATGGGCGAGTGTGTGTGCCCAAATCTCCGCGCCAACATCACGCAAGGCCTCGATACCGTAAAAATGATCGGCATGGTAGTGGCTGATGATCACACGCCGAATCGGTTGCGCCGTATGTTGCCGGATGATGTCGATCAGGCGTTGCGCCAATGCCGGTGAACCCAAGGCGTCGAATACCACGACACCCGCATCGGTAATGACAAAACCCGCATTGGACATAAAGCCCTGATTTTCGCGCGAGGCATCCTCGAGGCGCCCGGCGACATACCAACAGTGCTCACCGACCTGCACGGCCTGCATCGGGACCGTCGCAGCCTGCCAGCGTGGTTCGGCAATAGCCGCCGTCGCGAACAGGAGCAATCCCAATGTACGGGCAGCGACGCTGGTCACGTGAGCCCCGGATTGCCCTCGACCCCGCGCAGCAACGGCATATTGAGTTGCGGTGCTGCGAGTGTCGGATGGGCGCGCAGATATTCAGCGACGACGTCCCAGATCGCCGGGCCCTGTACGTTCTCGGCAACGGAAGCCCAGCCCGCAACCTTATATGTACGCGCGGCATCCAGCGGTTTGTCGCCAAGACGTAAGTCCGAAATACGCTGGCCGCTGACAGCAGACGGTTCGCAGGTGTAGCGCAGTCCGCCCACCCGCACCATGTCACCGCCCTGCTGATAGTAGGGGTCGGGATTAAAAAGATTGTCGGCAACATCTTCAAGGATGGCCTTGATGCGCGCGCCGCTGAATTCGTTGACCGTCACCGCCGGGTAGCTGATGGCGGTCTGATCGAGCAGGCGCTCCATGGTGATGATTTCGCCCGCCAGCAGACTGGTGCCCCAGCGGAAGCCAGGTGAAAACGCGATCTCGGCGCCCTGCACCGCCATCAGCGCATCGAGGATAAGCTGATCGAAGCTGCCATTAAAATTGCCACGCCGATACAACAGACCCTCACTCACGGCGAGTTCCTCGGTGAGTTTGCTTGCATAGGGCGCGCGCTGATCGGCGATGACTTTGACCATGGCCGGATCGGCCGGCAGCAGGTTGGCGAACACTGGCAACAAGTGGTAGCGCCAATCCTTGATTTGCCCGTCGCGCACATCGAAGTCGAGTACGCCAAGAAATTTGGTATTGCTGCCCGCATTGGTGACCAGGGTGCTGCCATTCCCATTTTTTACCACCACCGGTTGCGGAATGCCGTCGTGGGTGTGACCGCCAAGAATCGCATCCAGTCCGGTCACCCGCGTTGCGAGCTTGAGGTCGACGTCCATGCCGTTGTGGGAGAGCAGCACGACAACCTGCGCGCCCTGCGCGCGTGCTTCGTTCACATGGGTTTGGAGCTGTTCTTCCTGGATGCCAAAACGCCAGTCGGCGACCAGATGGCGGGGATTGGCTATCGGTGTATAGGGAAATGCCTGGCCGATGATCGCAACCGTTACGCCGTTGATTGGGCGTAATACAAACGGCGGGAACACCGGGTCGCCGAAGTCGGTTGTGGTGACATTGTGGGCGACAAAAGCGATGCGATCGTGCATCGGGCCGTTAATCAATTCCTGCACCCGCGCCATACCGTAGGTGAATTCCCAATGGCCCGTCATCACATCGACGCCCAGCGCCAGCTGCGCGGCGACCATGTCGGCGCCGCGTGTCCACAGGGCCGTTCCCGAGCCCTGCCAGGTATCACCGCCATCGAGCAACAGCGCGCCCGGGCGGGACGCGCGCATGCGCTGCACCAGGCTCGCCAGATGCGCATAACCACCCACCTTGCCGTAAACGCGTGCGGCGGCCTCAAAGTCCAGACAGGACAGCGCATGGGCCATGCGGGTGGCGGGTTTGATGCCGTAGAAGGACAGCAGCTTTTCGCCGGTCAGATGCGGCGGCTTTCCCCGCCACTCGCCCAGCCCGAGATTAAACGAAGGCTCGCGGAACCAGATCGGCAACAACTGCGCGTGGGCATCGGTGTAATGCAGCAGGCTGACGTTGCCAAATGGTGCTACGGAATAGAGCTCGCTGCCGTCACCATCGGCGAGCGCGCGCGCGCTGCGCAAGTCCATGCCGGCGGCAGCCGCAAGGGCCAGCATTTGCGTGAATTCACGGCGGTTCATTGGTTCACCGGCGAAGCGGGGTCGAACAAAAAGGCCATCACATCCTGCAGTTGCTGCTCACTCAAAATGCCGCGATGACCATAGCGCGGCATTTTTGAACAAGCGATTTGCGCGTGTGAGTTGTAGAGCTTGCCCCATGCAAACTCCAGGACCGCTGCCGAGTTGCCGCGTAACTTGCCGTAGTGTTTGAGACTGGGGCCGATGGTGCCGTAGGCGAGTTCGCTTGCCGCCAGTTCGTGGCAAGCGTAACAGTTGCCACCGGCGGGCTGGGTCGGATCGTCGTTGTATTGCAATCCGGTACCTGTCAGCGCAATGGTTTCGCCGCGTTTGAAGTCGCCGAGATATCGGCCGTCGCTTGGCGGCTTGATGGTTGCGCGATTGAGTGCGCTGATGTGCTCCGCCACCTCAGTCGGCAAAGCAGCGCGTGCATGGGTACTGCATAGCGCCTGGGTTTTGTCCTGTCGCAGACGTTCCATGCTTGCCTGGCCTTTTGCCACAAACGACGCTTGCAGCATCGCGTTGACCGCGGAGACAGCAATTTCGGCAGCGCAGAGCGACGATGGCCGCTGACACAAAACAACGATCATCGCCAACGCCAGCGGATAAAAATAGGACTTCATATGGCTTAC
>JANOXY010000062.1:0-1956 GCA_031418675.1 Pseudomonadota bacterium | reverse complement strand
GCACAACGACGGGGTGCGAGTACGATTTCCATGCAGCTCACGAGCCTGCTCGAGCACCGTGACGAAGCCCGTCACGGACGCCGCGGCTGGTGGGACAAATGGCGGCAGATGCGCGCCGCGCAAACGCTGGAGCAGCATTGGCGCAAACACGAGATCCTTGAGGCCTATGTCAACCACGTGAGCTTTCGTGGTGAGCTGCGTGGCATTGCGGCCGCCAGTGCCGGCCTGTTCGACAAACAGCCGTCGGGTCTCACGGCCGACGAAGCGCTGCTGCTCGCAACCCTGGTCTCGACCCCCAATCTGTCGGCGGCGGCGCTCGCCAAACGTGCGTGTGGGCTGGCGCGTGTCCATGGTCTCACCCACGACTGCGAACATGTGCAGGCCCTGGCCGCGCGGCATCTCACCCAGGCGCCGTCGTCGATCAAATTGCCGACGGCCGCGCCCCATCTTGCGCGCCGTCTTTTGAAGCAGGCCGGTGAGCATGTCACGACCACCCTCGATGCGCGTTTGCAGATCCGCGTGAACGAGCTGCTGACCGAACAATTGCGGCGCCTGAGCGAGCGCAATGTGCGCGACGGCGCGGCCGTGGTGCTGGACAACGCCAGTGGCGCGGTGCTGGCTTGGGTGAGCGCGGCGGGCGCCTTATCCCGGGCGCCAGCGGTTGATGGTGTGCTCGCACAACGCCAGGCCGGCTCGACCTTAAAACCCTTTCTTTATGGTCTCGCTTTTGAGCAGCGCTATCTGACTCCGGCCTCATTGCTCGAAGACTCGCCCATCAATCTCGAAACGGCGAGCGGACTTTACATTCCGCAGAACTACGATCGCGATTTTAAAGGTGTGGTCAGCGCGCGCACGGCGCTCGCCAGTTCCTTGAACGTGCCGGCCGTGCGCACCTTGGTCTTGACCGGGGTTGAAGCGTTTCGCGCGCGTTTGTTCGACGTGGGTTATGCGGGTATCAGTCACGATGGCGAGTACTACGGTTATTCCCTGGCCTTGGGCTCGGCGGAAGTGAGTCTGCTGGAACAGGCCAACGCCTATCGCACCCTTGCCAATGGCGGACGTTTAAGCACCACCCGGCTCGTCGCCCACGCACCACACGATGAGGGCAGGGTGGTCATGGATGCCGCTGCCGCATTTTTGATTGGCGACGTGTTGGCCGATGCGGCCGCGCGTGCCATCACCTTCGGTTTTGATAGCCCCTTGGCCCTGCCGTTCTGGAGCGCAGTCAAAACCGGCACCAGCAAAGATATGCGTGACAACTGGTGTGTGGGTTACAGCACGCGTTATACCGTCGCGGTATGGGTGGGCAATTTCGAAGGCGACGCCATGCACGAGGTGTCGGGCATCACCGGTGCAGCACCGGTGTGGGCTGCGATCATGCTGGCCCTGCACGAGGGCCAAACACCATCGGCCCCCGTACCACCTGCGCAGGTTGTCACTGAAGCGATCAAATTTTTACCCGCCATCGAACAGCCGCGTCGCGAGTGGTTTATGGCCGGCACCCAGATGCAACACATCGAGCTCGCGAGCCCGGGCGCGCGCAGCGCGCAGATCACCAGTCCCGCCAACGGTGTGGTGATCGCGCTTGACCCCGATATTCCGGCGGCGCGTCAGAGCGTCACCATCACCAGCCGCGGCGCCACGGCCCAGGCGCGTTTTTATCTCGACGATGATTTGTTAGGCGCGGCCGACACCCAGCGTGCGTGGTTTCCGCTGCCGGGTTATCACCGTCTGGAATTGCGCGATGCAGGGCGGGTGTTGGATACGGTGCGTTTTACGGTGCGGGCGCCGCAATAGGGACGGGGTGGTTCGGCTTAATGTGCGAATGAATTCGCACCTACAGGGGGGTGAGAGGGGTTAAGCCACACCGCCCTGCTGCGCGGTTTTGAAGCCCGAATAGGACGGTTGATCGATGGCCAGTTCGCCGATCACGGTGGCGCGCAAGTGAGCCACCAG
>JANOXY010000061.1:0-4002 GCA_031418675.1 Pseudomonadota bacterium | reverse complement strand
TGGAGTACTTCACGACCCTGGTGCGTGAAGTGCCGCAACATTTCGATACGCTGCAGGCTGATCTCACGCCCTTCCTTGATCGTGAATGGCGCCAACTCGACCCGGTTGAGCGCAGTGTTTTGCTGATCGGCGCCTACGAGATGCGCTATTGCCTGCAGATTCCCTATCGTGTGGTGATCAATGAAGGCGTCGAGCTGTGCAAGATGTTTGGCACCGTTGAGGGTCACCGCTACGTCAACGGCGTGCTCGATCGCCTTGCCCACACCACCCGTGGACCAGAAATCAACGCACCCCACAACGCCTGACGGCAGACGTGGTTGGCACCATGGATGAGTTCGATCTCATCACGCGCTACTTCAAACCACTGGAAATCACCAGCCCGGAACTCTTGCTTGGCATTGGCGACGATGCGGCGGTGATCGCCGTACCGCCGGCCGCGCAGCTGGTAGTGGCGGTCGATACCTTGGTTGCGGGCGTGCACTTTCCCGTCGGTCTGCGCTCGGATGCCATCGGCCATCGGCTGGCGGCGGTCAATCTGAGTGATCTGGCGGCGATGGGTGCGCTCCCGCGCTTTGCGACCCTGGCCCTGACTTTACCCGAACTCGATGAGGGCTGGCTGGCAGGTTTTGCGGCGGGTCTCGGGCGTGCGCTGCAAGCCGCCGGAGTGAGTCTCATCGGCGGTGATACAACGCGCGGCCCGTTGACCCTGACCCTGCAGCTGCTGGGCTTTGTCAGCGGCGAACCGCTCACACGTCGCGGTGCACGCAGTGGTGATGTGATCGCTGTGTCCGGCACCCTCGGAGATGCGCGGGCAGGCCTGGACCTCGCCCTGGCGGCGCCCGCTGCACAAGATGACGATGTTTTGCTGGCGCGTTTTTTGTGGCCCACCCCGCGGCTCGCGCTCGGTGCTGCGCTGCGCCCCTTGGCCAGCGCCGCCATCGACGTTTCCGACGGCCTGTTGGCCGATCTCGGCCATATCATGGCGCAGAGCGGCTGCCGTGCATTGGTGGATGTTGAACGACTGCCCTTGTCGGCAACTCTGCTCGCCAGCGTCGGGCTCAGCACAGCGCGGAGATTTGCGCTGACCGGCGGTGACGACTACGAATTGGCCTTGTGCATTCCCGCTACCCAGCTGGTCGCTGCCCAGCAGGCAGCTGCCGACGCCGGGGTGGTTTTGACCGTGATCGGTGAAGTCGTGAGCGGCACGGGTGTGCAGTGCCGCGACAGTAATGGCCGCGATGTGACGCCAGCCAGCGCTGGCTATCGCCATTTTGATTGAGCAGGTGTGGTGGTCGCTTGGGCTATCATCTTCGTGCAGGTAGTCGTTGGGGCGAGTGCCCACAATAGCGTCCTTGTGAGGGGATAAATCGATGGCGCGTCTACTCCGTTACTTGTTATTGATCGCGATAGCGTGCTGCGTGAACCCCTTACGTGCTGCCGAGCCGGCACCCACTTCGCCGATCGACATCTGGGCGAGCCTGCTCAAACCCAAGTACTTTGGCGCGACGCCGCTCAACGAGGGCCGCTCGATTATCAACATGCGCACGCCCTATCGTGCTGAGGACGCTGCCTTTACACCGGTCTCGTTGACGGCCGGCATCGTTCAAAGTGAAACGCGTTACATCAAGGATATTTATGTTTTTGTGGAGAACAATCCGCAACCACTGGCCGCAGTATTTCATCTGACACCAGCCTCGGGGCGCGCTGATCTGGCGATGCGGGTGCGCGTCGATCAGTACACCAATATTCGCGCGGTGGCGGTGTTGAATAGCGGCGAGCATTACATGGTCAGCAATTTCGTCAAGGCCCAGGGCGGCTGTTCAGCACCGGCCGGGTCTGATTTTCACAAAGCCATGCAGCACATCGGTGAAATGAAATTCCGAACGGTGCGTGATGATGCACACGCTGATCTCCTGATCGGCCAGTTTCTGCTCAGCCATCCCAACGTTACGGGTATGCAGAAAGATCAGAAGACCCAGCTGATCCGTCCCGAGCATTACGTGAAGACTATCCGCCTGTATGAGGGCGAGGCCTTGCTCTTGACTGCGGAGACCGGCTTTTCAGTCAGTGAGGACCCGAGTTTCCGGTTTTTCTTCCGTCCTGGTGGCGCGACCGAGATTCGCGCCGAAGTTGAAGACTCCAAAGGCATGCGCTGGCAGGAAAGCTTCAAGATCAAGAGTTGAGTGCAGGCGGACAGCTGCACGTCTACACAGTACGAGACGCCGAACAATCAGGAGTGCCCAGCGATGGTTGCGAATTTCCGCCACAGCCTGCAGGCCGGCAAACGCTTGCTCGGCACCATAGTCACGCTGCAGGCGCCCGAGGTGGTCGAGACGCTGTGCCATCTCGGTTATGACTGGTTGTTCATCGAAACCGAACATGCGCCGCTGGCGCCGCCGGCGGTGCAGAGCATCGTCCAGACGGCAGGTGCTACGCCCTGTATCGTCAGGCTGTCACGCGGTGACGAGATTTCGATCAAGCGCGCGCTGGATGCCGGCGCGGCGGGCATCATCGTGCCGCAGGTCAATTCCGCCGCCTATGCGCGCCTGATCGTCAGTTATGCCAAGTTCGCGCCGATGGGCAGTCGCGGTTTTGGACTTTCGCGCGCCAGCATGTACGGCCTGCAGGCTGAGCAGTACGTAGCGCACGCCAATGACAGCACCGCGATTATCGTGCTCGCTGAACACGTCGATGCGGTCGAGAACATCGAAGAGATCTGTACCGTTGAAGGTGTCGATGCGGTATTTATCGGGCCCTACGATCTATCGGCCAGCATGAACAAAATCGGGCGCATACACGATCGCGAGGTGGTGGACGCCATTCACCATATTCGCGATGTCTGCCGCGCCCACCAGATGCCGGTTGGCATCCACGGCGCGACACCCGAAGCATTGTTGGCGCGCATTGGTGAAGGCTTTTCGTTACTATCCTGCAGCGCCGATATTGCGATTTTTGCCGCCGGCGCA
This sequence comes from Pseudomonadota bacterium, assembly GCA_031418675.1. Taxonomy (GTDB): domain Bacteria; phylum Pseudomonadota; class Gammaproteobacteria; genus JADJYF01. The sequence goes on along the minus strand of JANOXY010000061.1, from coordinate 1,036 downwards.
CGCCAACTACTCGACACCCTACGTGGAGCCTGAGCCCGATGGATGCTGATCTGAAACAAGCCCTGTTAGCGCTCGACTGTGCATCCTTGGCCGATGCCGACAAGTCCATGCGTGTGATGGATGCTGGCCTGCGGGCAGTCAACAGCGGCGTCAAGCTGCTTGGTGTGGCCCGCACCGTGCGCTGCCACGAGGACTTCCTGGCCATCATTCGTGCGCTTGATGCATCGGCACCCGGTGATGTCCTGGTGGTTGATACCCAGGGCAGTCGCCGCGCGGTGGTTGGTGAGTTGTTTTCCATCGAAGCGGCGCGGCGCGGTTTGGCCGGCATCATCGTCGACGGCACGGTACGCGATGTGCACATGCTGCGTACTTTGGCCTTGCCGGTTTATGCGCGCGGTTTATGCCCACTGTCCGGTACGGTGCGGGACTTGGGCAGTTTGCAAGTGCCGATCAATTGCGGCGGGGTGGTGGTCAATCCCGGTGACATCGTGATGGGCGATGACGATGGCATTATTGTCGCGACAGCCGATGCACTGGCCGCGCTGATACCCCTGGCGCGCGACATCGAGACACGCGAAACCGAAGTGCGTGCGCGCATGGCGGCCGGCCGCGGACTGGTGTCGATGCTCAATCTGGCTGAGCATGTCGGCGCGCTTGAGCGTGGTCTAGCGAGCAAGCTGGCCTTCAAGCTCGACGATTGAGCAAGCCGCACTGTGAAGAACTCGAAACGGCCAAGTCTGCCCGTAGCCATCGTGATGATCCTGCTGCCCTCCGCGGCGACCTATGCCGACGCGGATGACAGCAAGCACGCGCGTGCCGCTGAATTCGCCACCTGTGCTGCTTATTATTTCAACGCCGTCAATGTCACCCCGGTAAAAGAATACGAGGCGGTTTATGGCCAGGGTGAGCTTGCTTTTAACGAAGCGATCAAACTGGTGGGTCGCAAGCAGGTTGACGCGTCGATGGCGCAAGCGTCCAACGAAATGATGAAGTTCATGGCATCCAACTGGAAGAATTTCCCCAGTGTCGAAAAACG
>JANOXY010000060.1:0-4846 GCA_031418675.1 Pseudomonadota bacterium | reverse complement strand
CGTTTAGTTGACAAAACATATTCACTGAGTACCATCGGGTCTTTCTAGCGCACAAGAGGCAGCAATGGACTCAATTTCTCCGGGGCAGTTCAGCCTCGTTTACAACTCCTTCTCTTTCGCGATCGCCGTGATGGGCGCGGCAACCGTTTTCTTCTTCCTGTCCCGGTCCCAGGTGGCGCCGCCGTACCGAACCGCGCTCACCGTCACGGGCCTGGTGACGCTTATCGCGCTTTATCACTACGTTCGCATCTTTGCCAGCTGGGAAGGTGCCTACGCGCTCGTTGACGGCTCGATGCAGCAGACGGGAGCCAAGTTCAACGACGCTTACCGCTATGTCGATTGGCTGCTCACCGTGCCCTTGCTGTTGATCGAGCTGATCCTTGTGATGCGTCTCTCAGGTGCGGAAACGCGCGCCAAAGCCACCAAGCTGGGGTTGCTTGCTGCACTGATGGTGGTGTTGGGCTATCCAGGTGAGATTTCCGCCGACCCGAGCACCCGTTGGCTCTGGTGGTCGCTGGCGATGGTGCCGTTTGCCATCATCGTCTACGACCTCTTCGTCGGTCTGAAAGCCTCAATCGACGCGCAACCGCCCCAAGCCCGCGGGCTGGTCAGTGCAGCCCGTTGGTTGACCGTTGTTGCTTGGTTGTTCTACCCGGTGGTGTTCGTGTTCCCGATGATCGGCTTCACGGGTAGCGCGGCGACCACAGCGGTGCAGGTTGGTTACACCGTGGCAGACATCGTTGCCAAGGCGGTGTTCGGCCTGTTGATCTACATGATCGCGATGCGCAAGTCCGAGGTTGAAGCAGCCACACGCTAAGTGCTTCGGTGACGGCGGCGGGCCTCCCGCCGACTGTCACCGGACCGCCACCACCAGCGGAGTACCACCATTAGCGCTCAGTACGTACCGGTCCGCATCCTAGGCGCAGCGCCGCGCACTCAGCGCGCTGGGGCAAGCCCCCGTTGGATGGCAGCGGCGCCCCACGCGATCGTGGTCGGCGCCGGATTTGGTGGCATGGCGGTCGCCTTGCGCTTGCGCGCCAAAGGCTACCGGGTCACGCTGATCGATCGTTGTCGCCAGCTGGGTGGCCGCGCTCAAGTGTTCAAGCGTGACGGTTTTCGTCACGACGCAGGGCCGACGGTCATCACGGCGCCTTTTCTCTTTGAGGAGTTGTTTGCCCTGTTCGGCGAACGGCTTGCCGACCATGTTGAGCTGGTGCCGTTGAAACCCTGGTACCGCTTCTGGTTTGCTGATGGCGACCATTTCGACTACGGCGGCACGCTGGAGGAAACACTGGCTGAAATCGAGCGCATTTCGGCCGTTGACCGCGAGGGCTACCTGCGGCTGCTCGAACACTCCAAGCGCATTTTCGACATCGGCTTCACTGAACTTTCAGACCAACCATTCGACCGGCTACGCACCATGTTTCGGGTAATTCCCAGCCTGGTCCGGCTGCGTTGTGATCGCACCGTGTGGGGTTTGGTGAAAACCTTCCTCAAGAACGACAAGCTGCGGCAGGCGTTTTCGATCCAACCCTTGCTCGTCGGCGGCAATCCCTTCGATACAACCAGCATCTACGGGCTGATCCACTACCTTGAGCGCGCCTATGGCGTCTACTTCGCCATGGGCGGGACGGGTGCGCTCACCCGGGCGCTCGGCGCCTTGATGGAGCGCCGAGGCGTGGCGGTGCAACTGGGCCGCACCGTGCAACGTATCCGCATCGAGCGCGGTGTGGCCACAGCGGTGGAACTGGCTGACGGTGCCGTATTGGCAGCCGATCTGGTGGTGTCGAACGCCGACGCCGCGCACCTCTACTCGGCCATGATCCCCAAGGCCAAGCAATCTTGGTCATCCCGATTCAAGCTGTCGGCTGCAAAGTACTCGATGGGTTTATTTGTCCTTTACTTCGGTACTCGCAAAGCGTACCCGGACGTGGCCCACCACACCATCTGGCTAGGCGAGCGCTACCGCGAGCTGCTCGACGAGATTTTCAACAAGCAGGTGCTGAGTAAAGACTTTTCGCTCTATCTGCACCGGCCCACAGCTACCGACCCCAGCTTCGCGCCCGCGGGTTGTGAAAGTTTCTACGTGCTTTGCCCTGTGCCCAACCTGCAGGCTGACATCGATTGGGCTGTGGAGGGACCACGACTGCGCGACCGCATCGTGGGCGCGCTCGACCGCACGATCTTGCCGGGCCTTGCCGAGACCATCACCGCCGAGTTCAGCATGACACCGCGCGACTTCAAGCACGACTACCTCAGCGTCCATGGTGCGGGCTTTTCGGTGGCGCCGCTGTTCAGACAGTCGGCATGGTTTCGGTTCCACAATCGTGCCGAGGGCATCAGCAACCTGTACCTCGTCGGCGCGGGTACCCACCCGGGTGCGGGACTGCCGGGTGTGCTGTGCTCGGCGAAGGTGGTTGACGCGATGGTCCCGACGGCGACGATGATCATGCGGCAAGTGACCCAGATCGTATGACCGGGGACTCAATTGCAGTGCCAAACCGGTCCGTCTACACGGCCGCCGACGGGCTGTTGGCACGCCGAGGGCACAGCTTCCACTGGGCGCGAAGACTGCTGAGTGCCGGACATGCCGAGCGCGCGACCCGCCTGTACGGCTTCTGCCGTCGTGTTGACGACGTGGTGGATGAGGCAACCGACGCAACCGCCGCGCATGCGGAACTGGCCGGCATTGCCCGAGCGCTGCAAAGCGGTGCGTGCGAAGACGCCCAGACAGGTGACATGCTGGAGTTGATGCGCACCTGCCAAATCGATTCATCTGTCCCCTTGGAATTGATACGCGGCGTCGAAGGCGACCTCGGCGAAGTGCGCGTCGACAACATGGACGAGCTTTTGCACTACTGCTATCAGGTCGCCGGCACCGTGGGCCTGATGATGACGGCAGCACTCGACGTGACCACACCCGAAGCGCTGCCGCATGCGATCGACCTTGGCATTGCGATGCAGCTGACGAACATATGTCGCGACGTGCGCGATGACGCCCTGATTGGGCGCCGCTATGTGCCCTCGAGCCTGGTGGGCGCACTTGAACCTGGGGAACTCGTCGACCCAACGGCGTCTGTCAGGGCCAAGGTCATCTGCGCGCTGCGTTTGCTGCTGGACACAGCCGACCACCACTACGCCAGCGGCGAACAAGGCTTGCAGTATCTGCCGGTCGGTGCTCGCACCGGCATCCTGGTTGCCGCCCGCACCTACCGTGCCATTGGCACTGTGTTGCGCGAGCGCGAATTCGACTGCTGGTCCTCGCGGGTTCATGTCGGCAGCGCCCGCAAGTTGGCGATCACGCTGCGAGCACTTGCCGCCACGACCAACGTGCTGGCCCGCGCATCGTCGAGTGCCCGTTTGTCAACAACGCGGGTGGGCCTGCCGCGCCACCCTGGTGCGGTCAAGGCCGCGGAGTTCGGCAGTGTCAACTGACCTCGACCTTATCGTGTTGGGTGGTGGCTGTGCAGGGCTGAGCTTGGCGCTACGGTTGGCCGAGCAGCCCGGCCGTTGTCGGCAGGTTGCTGTGCTTGAATCGCGCTCGAGTTACACGAACGATCGCAGTTGGTGCTTCTGGCGCCTGGGCCCTCACCGCTATGACGCGCTCGTCAGGCGCAGCTGGTCGCAGGTTGGGGTGCGCTCAACATCGCAGGCGGTGCAGATCGCTTGCGCCGACACGCCATACCAGATGCTGGAAGCCAGCACCTTCTACGACCATGCACGCAATGTCATCGCTGCCAGTGACCGTGTTCGCTTGCACACAGGTGTGGCTGTGCTCGCGCCGCCAAAGTCGGTGCCAGGTGGCTGGCGCATCGAGACCTCGGCCGGTGCATTGACGGCAGCGCAGGTGATCGACACACGACCACGAGGTGCGCCTCGGTGCGAGGAAGCGGGACTCTGGCAGTCGTTTCTGGGCCAGGAGCTGGTTTGCGACCGGCCGGTTTTCGACCCCAGCCGCGTCGAGCTGATGGACTTCGCTCACGACGCGCAGGGGGTGGTTGCCTTCACCTACGTGTTGCCGTTGGCGCAGGACCATGCCATGATCGAAACCACGCTGTTCGACCCACAGCCTTACGGCCCCACCCACCTGGCAAATCGCCAGCAGCGCGCCGTGCAACGCTTGTGTGGCGACGCCCAGACCCGGGTGGTACGTACGGAGTCAGGCATCTTGCCGATGGGAATCGCAGGTTCAACAGGGGCATTGGGCCCTGGGCACGCTTATGCCGGGCTGATGAGCGGTGCGGCTCGCCCGGCCACGGGCTACGCGTTCCAGCGCATCCAGTGCTGGGCCGACAGCTGTGGCGAAGCGCTGCGCAGCGGCGAGGCGGTGTTCGGGCACGCACCCGATCCCCTGCTGACGCGGCTGATGGACCGGCTATTTCTCGACGTGTTGCGGAATCACCCCGATCGCGCACCCGAGTTGTTCACGCGCTTGTTTGGACGGGCCGCCACATCCCGCGTCGTGCGCTTTCTGAGCGACCGCGCCACGCTCCTGGACCGTGTCGCTGTTGCCGCCTCCTTGCCCACGGGCCTGTTCCTGCGCCGGCTGATGCTGCCGGCGCTCCGACGGGCCGCACGGGTCCAGCCGCTTTGACACGGGCCTTGCGGCTGCAGGGCCAGGTGTTTTGCGGGATCACGTCGGCTATCGTCATCGGCAGCCTCATTGGGGCCAGGCTGGAGCCCCGTCACGAACTGCTCGCGGTTGGCGCGTTGGTATTGCTGCTGGGAATGCCCCACGGTGCATTTGACGTGCTGATCGCGCGCAGGTTGTTTGGCGCCGCAGAATTCAAAGGATGGGCGCTGTTCTCGCTGTGGTATCTCGGTATGTCTATGGCCGTTGTGGGCG
>JANOXY010000059.1:0-4315 GCA_031418675.1 Pseudomonadota bacterium | reverse complement strand
TTTTTCCGAGCAGTTCCTGAGCCGACAAGAGCAGATCGCGTTGGCCAGACGATTCGGTCAGTTGGAATTCGACATTGCTCCGCTCAGCAATGTGAAGGAAGACGGGAGCCTACGGCCTGACGACGGCACCGACGATATGGTGAAAATTCTAAGGGGCAATATGGGCTGGCATCACGACAGCACCTATATGCCGGTGCAGGCCAAGGGCGCGGTGTTTACCGCTGAGGTCGTGCCTGACAGCGGCGGGGCCACTGGATTTGCCGATATGCGCGCCGCCTACGAAGCACTCGACCCTGACACGCTGCGCACGATTGCGCACCTGCGTGCCCACCATTCGCTTTACCACAGCCAGGCCAAGGTCGGCCACCAAGGCACAAAGGGCGCTCATCGCGATACGCCACAGACCATGGACAAGGGTTATAACGGCTATGGGTTCCACGACGGGCCGATTTCGGTACGGCCCTTGGTGAAGATCCATCCAGAAACCGGCCGCAAAAATCTGCTCATCGGGCGCCATGCCTATGACATCATCGGCTACGACAGCGAGGCGTCCGAACAACTCTTACAAGAGCTTGCGGACTTCGCCTGCCAAGCGCCGCGCACCTACTATCATCAATGGGCGGCGGGTGATGCTGTCATCTGGGACAATCGTCGCCTCATGCATCAAGCTACACCTTGGCCCATGGACCAGGCTCGGATCATGTGGCACAGCCGCATCGTCGGCGATCCCAGCACGGAAGCGGCGCTCACGAGTTAGATGAATGTCAGCTGGTCTGTGATCGGCTCAGTCCGTGCGTACGCGATAGGTATGCGAGCGCAAGCAACCAGCACACGACACCCTCGACATGCCTGAGATCCTGAGCCTGGTCGCTTTAAGTGAGACCGATGCGCATGCGATCCGTGAGGTCGATGTCGGCGTACGCTTGATCGAGGCCGGCGGCTGGTTCGATGGCGAGTTTGCTGATACCTGGCCCGCGGCTACGGTCGCGCGTTACGTCAGTGGAGCGGGCCGGGGCAGTCGCGCACAGCGTGATCGCTTGCTCGCCAGCGCCGAAATTGTCATTTGCGGATTTCCTTATCCACTCGACTTGCACGCACGGTCTCCCCGTCTCTCTTGGGTGCACCAGACGCCGGCCGGCGCGAGCAACCTCAAGGGCAGCGACTTGTGGGGCAAGGATCTCACCGTTACCACGTCGCGTGGTTACGGCGATAGTGCGGCCATCGCGGAGTACGCCATCGCTGGTCTGCTGCATTTTGCCAAGAGTTTCGATCATGCCCACACCGACCGCGCACGCGCGCGCTTCGAACATGCCGCCTACGCACCACGTGCGCTGCACGACCACACCTTGTGTGTAATCGGCTGCGGCGGTATCGGCCGCGAGATCGGCCGCCTTGCACGTGCGCTCGGTATGCGCGTGGTGGGTACGCGCGCCACGCCTGCTAGCGCTAGCGACGCAGTGTTCGAGCGCATCGGTGCTCCCTGTGACCTGCACGCGCTACTCGCCGAGAGCGACTATGTGGCTCTTGCCTGTCAATGGACGCCAGCGACGACCGGGCTGCTCGACGCTGCGGCTTTTGCTGCGATGAAACCCGGTGCGATCGTCGTCAACGTCGCGCGCGGCGAGATCATCGATGAGGCGGCCCTGTTGGCAGCGCTCACCGGCGGCCGTGTGCGTGGCGCGGTGCTCGACGTTTACGTCGGCGAATTCGAAGGACCACCACCGGCGGCCCTGTGGAACCATCCACGCGTGTTGATTACCCCGCACACCTCGGCCTGGACGGATTCGAATCGTCGCCGCGCGCTCGAACTGTTTCGCGCCAACCTGCGACGCTACCTCGCTGGCGAGGCGTTGGAGAACCGCATCGACTGGGCGCGCGGATACTGACGGTTTCGAAAAAGTCGGTGACGATGACCATAGGGATAGAACCTATCGGTCGCACTTTACTTGTCCTGGACCAGGATAATGGCGGAGATGTGGTTTTATCTGGCTGGCTTCAAGCCGGGCGATCCTCGCCGACGCGCCTGCGTCCGAGGGTCCATCCACGCAGATAGTGATGGTGCTGGTTAACGTGCCGATCGTTGGATGGATGCCGCCAGCCTGACCTTAGCCGCACCCACAGCCCCAAGACTGGCCAGGGCATGAATGTCGCCATGCAAGACAAGTTTGATCTGCTTGCGTGCAGTTTGTGCCAGGTAGCCTAGGTCAAAACGCTAAATGCCAAAGTGCAAGATGCCCCCTGAATTCCTAAACTTCATCCCCTCAGTAATCGCAGGACGCAGCTATGGCCAATGTCGCTTTCATCGGTCTCGGTAACATGGGCTACCCCATGGCCGGGCACTTGAGCAATGCCGGAAACGCGGTCACGGTGTTCAACCGCACCTCGACCACGGCCGAGCGCTGGCTGGCCGACTATCGAGGACAACGTGCGCTGACCCCAGCGGATGCGGCGCAAGAAGCAGAATTTGTGTTCACCTGCGTTGGCAACGACGATGACCTGCGCCGTGTGATTTGCGGCGAAGGCGGCGTGTTGCAGACTCTGAACGCGGGTTGCGTGCTCGTTGATCACACCACCACCTCGGCGCTCGTGGCACGCGAAGTAGGCGAGCGCTGCGCCGCCCGTAACATCGCCTTCATCGACGCACCCGTGTCCGGTGGCCAGGCTGGGGCGGTAGCGGGGGTGTTGACGGTGATGTGTGGTGGTCACGAGCACGATTTCGAACGGGCGCGCCCAGTGATGGCGGCCTACGCGCGGGCCTGCGCCTTGATCGGGCCGCTAGGCGCCGGCCAAATGACCAAGATGGTCAATCAGATCTGCATCGCCGGCGTTTTGCAGGGCTTGGCGGAAGGGCTCAACTTTGGCCAGCGTGCCGGCCTCGATATGAATGTGGTGATCGAAGTCATCGCCAAGGGTGCTGCACAATCCTGGCAGATGGACAATCGTGCCGAAACCATGTGTCGTGGTGAGTACGACTTTGGTTTTGCGGTTGACTGGATGCGCAAGGATCTGGGTATCGTGCTGGACGAAGCACAACGTAACGGTGCGCGGGTGCCGGTTACGGCGCTGGTCGATGGTTATTACGCACAGTTGCAGCAACACGGTGGCGGGTGCTGGGATACGTCGAGCATTATTGAGGTTCTGCGTGATGAGTGAGCGTGCGTGGTGAGGGCGTAGTGGAAGGAATGTGCGAATGAATTCGCACCTACAGGGATGTGCTGCTGGTCGACGCGAGGTGTTTTAACAGCGCTTCGCTGGCGCTGTCTTCGGGAAAGAAGGTTTCGACTCGGATCTCATCGGTGGTGATGTCGTGGGGTGTGCCGAAGGTCGAGATCATTGAGAACAGCCGCAGCTCGACACCGTCGCGTCCCAGTACCGGCGGCAGTACCGGCGGTGGTACGGCGGTCGCTGTTGCAGTCATCCAATGACTGGGAATGTTGGCATCGCTGCGCAGTGTTTCGATAAAGGCCAGTGCTTTGCTGTTTTGCATCGCCGCCAGCTCACGATAAACGCGCTGGATCATGAAGGGCCCGACTTCGTCAAACTTGCGGATGAGGGGTCGTGCGCCGGCGGCATGGAAGGTCCGGCGCAGCAGGTTGGGCGTAGCACCGGGGCAGCATGCGGCCCACACCTGGCTGGGTTCGCCGACCAGGCCGATCATTGAGTTAAATGCGCGATTGCTGAGTAGCACGTCATAATCGCGATCGATCACCACGGTCGGGTAAGGTTCGTGATGGGCAAGGGTCCGTGTGAGTGCATCGTGCACCGGCGCCATGTCCAGCTCTGACAGTCCACGCTGACGGTAAAACGGCGCGAAACCGGCGGCGGTCAACAACGTATTGCGTTCGCGCAAAGGCACCTCCAGTACCTCGGCCAATTGCAGCACCATTTGCTGGCTGGGCCGCGCACGGCCCGATTCCAGAAAGCTCAAATGCCGTTGCGAGACGGCGCTTTCCAGCGCCAGTTCAAGCTGACTCAATTTGCGGCTGGTCCGCCAATGGCGCAGCAGCGCACCGAAGGACAGCTCGGGCATCGTCAAAGTGATCTGGTTCATGCCTGGGCACTTGTTTGTCAATCTACGCCTCGCAGCATAACGCGAGGCGAGCAAGCGACAATTACTTCATGGGTAATTGTCGGGTCTGAGCAGTGCAGCCACGCTATGTGGGCCGTACATCGCGGCTTTTCACACCTCAAACTCGGAGTACTGTCATGACTTGGAAAACCCCGGCGCTATTTTGCATTCTCGTGGCTTTTGGCCTGCTCTCGTCCTATGCGATGTGGCAAGTCGGTTACGTAGGAATTTTTACGTCCAGCTTGG
>JANOXY010000058.1:0-5720 GCA_031418675.1 Pseudomonadota bacterium | reverse complement strand
GCTGCTCGGGAAAGCCCCGCCACGACCCCACACACCCTCAGCGCAGGCGCAGCAGCAGGCGGGTCGGCCCTCCTCGACTCGCCGGTATTCGCTCGAACTCGACAGCATGGCCGCCAGCCGCGAGGCTGCCCGCCTCGACCGTCCCCATCGCGAACAGCTCAGGCCGCGAGCAAACCCTGTCCGTGGGCCCAATCCAAGGTCAGCGCCATCGCCCGGTCAAATTTATCGAACAACTCGTCGACCTGCGCAGGCGTGATAATCAAGGGCGGGCAAAACGCCATCACATCACCGATGGCGCGGCATATGAGGCCGTTGTCCTGACAGTACTTCAGGCACTGTGCACCCACCTTGCCGATCGGATCGAACGCGACCTTGGTCTGGCGATTGGCGACCAACTCCACTGCGCCAACCAGACCCACACCGCGCACCTCACCCACCAGCGGATGGTCGGCAAAGCGCTGCAAGCGCGCCTGGAACTGCGGCGCGAGTGCGGCCGCATGCTCAAACAGTTTGTCGCGCTGATAGATCTCGAGGGTTTTCAAGCCGACTGCACAGGCGACCGGGTGACCGCTGTAGGTAAAGCCGTGACCGAAGGGTCCCATTTCGTCCGAGGCGCCGACAATGGCATCAAAGATCTCGTCCTTAATCACCACCGCAGACAACGGCTGATAAGCCGACGTCAGGGCCTTGGCCAAGGAAATCGTATCGGGTTGCAGGTCGTAGGTGTCCGCGCCGAAGGGTTGGCCGGTGCGACCAAAACCGCAAATCACTTCGTCATCGATGAACAGCACGTCGTATTTTTTCAGCACCGCCTGGATCTTCGCGAAGTAGGTGCGCGGTGGCACGATCACACCACCCGCCCCCATCACCGGCTCGGCGATAAACGCCGCCACGGTGTCGGGACCTTCCTTCAGGATCAGCTGCTCAAGATTGTTGGCGAGACGTGTCGAAAACTGTTCTTCACTTTCGCCCGGCTGCGCATTGCGCCAGTAGTGCGGCAAATCCGTATGCAGGAAACGCCCACCGGCCAAGGGCAGGTCGAAGCCTTTGTGGGACATCGCCAGACCGGTCAGGCTGCCCGATGCCAAAGTAATGCCGTGATAGCCCTTGATGCGACCGATGATCTTTTTCTTCTGCGGGCGACCGCGCACATTGTTGTAGTACCAGACCAATTTGATCTGGGTATCGTTGGCATCGGAGCCGGAATTGCCGAAGAACACCTTGGACTTGTGCAAAGGCACCATGGCTTTGAGCTTCTCTGCCAGCAACACGCCAACTTCGTGACTCTTGCTGGAGAATAGTTGCGCGTAGGACAGCTCTTTGATCTGATCGTAGGCCGCGCGGGCGAGTTCTTCGTTGCCATATCCCAACGAGGTACACCACAGACCGGCCAGGCCTTCGAGGTATTGTTTGCCCTGGTCGTCATACATGTACACGCCTTCGGCGCGCTTGAGCATCATCGGCCCGGTCCTGGCATGCTGGCCAAGATGGGTTTGCGGATGCAGCATCGATTCGAGATCCCGCGCTGCCATACTTCCGGGTTGAATGCTCACGTGCCTACTCCTCTATTGCCACACATCATGCCTGGGCCATTCTAGGAGCCGCCCCTGCCGCTGGGAAGCGCGCTCAGCCGCTGGGCTCGAGGGTCACAAAGATGTCGATAGGCGTGGGGTCGACCAAGACCACCACGGGCTGCGCAGTAGGATGGGCAACATCGCTGCCGACCGCCTTCACCCACAGACCCTGCATGGATTGCACCACTGAGATTTCGGTCTGTCCGCCGCTCAGGCCGCGAATCAGGAAGGGTCGCATTTCGGCCGGCACCCTCACATCGGTATTGGTGTAATGGCTGGCCATGGCCGGACTGAGCTGGATATAGGGCTCCTTTTCGAGCTCTGCCAGGGCTTCTTTGAGGGCTGCGGGCGCCACGTGGTAAACCAGAAACGGTGGCAGCGTAATCGCTTTTTTGTCTTCGACCGTGGGTGGATGGAGCCACGGATGACTCACCGTCACACGCTGTGGGCCACTCCCCTGATCGCAGCCCGCCACTAGCGCACTGCCCAACAGCAGTCCGAGCAGCGCAATACGCAAGTTAGGCTTGGGTTTGTTGTTCGCTTTATCCATGCTGGTTGAGTTCCTGGTCGCGCGGGCTGTGGTTCAGTTTCGAGCTTATGCGGGTAAACTGCCGGCGTATACCAACACGCAAGGGACATCCGTGTTCAAACTCGACGAAATTCGGGGCTTGGCCGACGTGCCTCGCCTGCAAGCACGCGTCCGGGGCACCGACGTCGCGCAAATATTCGAAGCGCGTCAAACCAGCTTTGACGATTTCCACCGGCATACCAGCCAAGTTGCCCAGGGCCTAACTGCCGCTGGCCTTGCCCCACAGAGCCGCATCGGCTTCCTCGGCAAAAATTCAGACCACTACTTCGAGCTGCTGTTTGGCGCCGCCAAAGCACAAGCCGTCTTAGTAGGCGTGAATTGGCGACTGGCGCCGCCGGAGATTGAGTACGTCCTCAAGGACGCCGGCTGCAGCATGGTGTTTGTTGGCGCCGAATTTTACGACATTGTCGAAACGATAGTGACGCGCGATGCCACCGTCACTGCGGTCGTCGCGATGGACGGCGGACATCGCCATTGGCCAGCCTTCGACACTTGGCGCGACACCCAGGCCGCCATCGACCCCTTACTACCGATGCGCCACGACGACGATGTGTTACAGCTCTACACCAGCGGCACCACCGGCCATCCCAAAGGTGTGCAACTGACCAATGCCAATTACTGCGCGCTATGGCGCGCTTCGGAAGACGCACGCTGGGGTTTATTCGACGCTGGACTGGTGACGCTGACCTGCATGCCAGTCTTCCATGTAGCCGGCGCGAACATGGGCATCTTCGCCCTCGCCCAGGGCAGTACCAACCTGGTCTTGAAAGACGTCGATGCGCTGAAGATCCTCGAGGTCATTCCTCAATACCGGGTCAGCTATGCGCTGTTTGTGCCGGCCTTGATCCTCATGCTGACACAAATACCGCAATCGCAGACCACGGATTTTTCGTCTTTGAAAAAGCTGTTTTACGGCGCTTCGCCGATCAACGAGGATTTGTTGAAGAGCGCGCAGAAACTCTTCGCCTGCGAATTTTTTGGTCTCTACGGTCTCACTGAAACCACCGGTGGTGGCACCTGCTTACTGCCGGAAGGGCATGCTGCAGGCAAGCTGCGCTCCTGCGGTACCGCCTATCCGGGGGTGGAAATAAAAATCGTCGACGGCGAAGGTCAAGCTGTGCCCGTGGGTGAAGTTGGCGAAATCGTGCTGCGCCATGGCATCGTCATGAAGGGTTATTGGAACAAACCCGAAGCAACCGCCGATGCGATCCGCGACGGCTGGTTCCAGACCGGTGACGCCGGTTACCTCGATGCCGAGGGTTACCTCTATATCCACGACCGCATGAAGGACATGGTGGTCTCAGGTGGTGAAAACGTCTATCCGGCAGAAGTGGAAAACGCGCTGTTTGGCCACCCAGCAGTTGCCGATGTTGCCGTGATCGGTGTGCCCGACGAACGTTGGGGCGAAGCAGTGAAAGCGGTGGTGGTGGTGAAGCCCGGCAGCACGGTCACGGTCGAAGAGCTGGTGAGCTTTGCGCGCGAACGTATCGCCGCCTATAAAGTGCCGAAGTCCGTGGATTTTGTCAGCGCCTTACCGCGCAATCCGTCGGGCAAGATTTTGCGCCGCGAACTACGCGCGCCCTACTGGCAAGGGCGTGCGCGCCAGGTTAATTGAGCGGCCTTTTATCTTAATGCGCGCGACGGCTGTTCAAGGCGTAACGGCCGCCGCTCAATTCACCAAAGTACTGCGGCACATCGGGATGGGCGACCGGTCTGCCGCTTTCGTCGATCAGCAGATTTTGCTCCGAGACGTAGGCGATGTAGCTGGTCTCGGCGTTTTCAGCGAGCAGATGATAGTAGGGTTGCTCTTTCGACGGGCGCATATCCTCCGGGATCGACAACCACCATTCTTCGGTGTTGTTGAAGGTCGGATCAACGTCAAAGATCACCCCACGAAAGGGAAACAGTCGATGGCGCACGACCTGCCCGATCTGAAATTTCGCAGTGCGGTTGATGGTGGCCATGGCACGACTAGTCGGTTCGAAACGAAGCACAGATTACCATGGAGGCACACGGCCGCGACGGCTGCACACCGTCAAATCCGTGAAACCTCTCATGTCCGTACGCGCCACCATAAACGGAGACCGCTTGATGTCTGTGCCGACCCGCCTCGAACGTGTTGCACGCCACCTTGAGCACGCCGTACTGGCGGTGGCCGCCAGCGCCATCGTGTTCCGTATCGGCGTGTACGCCCACCTACCGAAGGCCGAGGGTGCCGCTTACGGCAGCGGCGACGTGGTGGATTTTGCCTTGACCCTGCTGCTGTTCCTGCTGGCTACGGCCTGCGCGGCTTGTGGTGTGGCGATCAGCTTGCGCAGTGGCCAGGGCGCGACCAGCAATGCCTACCGGCCGGTATTGATCGGCATTACGACCTTCGTGGTCTACTATCTGCTGGCACCGCAGCTGCCCCGGTTCTAGTCCTCGCTGCGGCTACGCCGCCGGTTGCAATCAACAATCCCCCAGCCACGAGACGCATCCTATGCAAGAACCCGACTTCCAGTATCTCGACAGCAATGGCATCACCCTGCGCACAGTGGTGCGTGGTGAAGGGCCCTTGGTGATCCTGCTGCATGGCTGGCCACAAAGCTGGTATCTGTGGCGACATCAGATTGCGCCGCTCGCCGCAGCCGGCTATTGCGTCGCGGTACCCGACCAGCGCGGTTATGGTGGCAGCAGTAAGCCACTCGATGTGCGCGCCTATAACATCCGCGAACTCGCGGCCGACGTGGTGGGTATCGCGCGCG
Source organism: Pseudomonadota bacterium (assembly GCA_031418675.1). GTDB lineage: Bacteria > Pseudomonadota > Gammaproteobacteria > JADJYF01. Next base: position 813 of record JANOXY010000058.1, on the reverse strand, counting down.
CACTTGGTTACGAAAAATTCAATCTCATCGGCCACGACTGGGGCTGTCTGGTGGCGTGGAATACGGCGCTGTTACACGCCGATACCTGCCGCTCGGTGATGGGTCTGTCGGTGCCATTCTGGCGGCCAACAGCAGCAACCATCGACCCGCCGGGCATGGATGATCGTTTCTGGTATATCCGCTATTTCCAGGCCCAGGGCATCGCCGAAGCCGAGCTTGAAAAGGATCTCGAAGCGAGTCTGCTGCAGCTCTATTACGGTCTCGCTGCCGATTCGCCGTTTGGTGCGTGGATGAAGCAGCTTGAGTATCCACGCAGTGTCGGCCTGCTCGACGCACTACCCAAAACCGCAAAGCTACCCGCCTGGTTAAGCGCGGAAGACTTCGCCTACTACCTCGCGCAATTCCGACGCAGTGGCTTTCGCGGCCCCATCAACTGGTACCGCAACCTGCTCTACAACAATGCCATCACGCCGGAACTGGAACACGCGCGCTTCACCCAGCCGGCCGCCTTTGTTGCTGGCTCGGCCGACGATGTGCTGCTCTACGATGCAAACTGGCGCGAAAATCTGCCCAAGGCCTTTGACGATCTGCGCTTCATCGACATCGTCGAAGGTGCAGGACACTGGTTGCAAGTGGAAAAACCCGCTGAGACCACCGCGCAGATGCTGCGCTTTCTGCGTGAGGTCGAGCCGCGCTGAGAATGATGTGGGTGAATGTGCGATTAAAATCGCACCTACAACAACGCCGAGCATTCGATTCCACCCTGTAGGTGCAATTTTAATCGCACAAACAACAAAACGGAGGATTCGATTC
>JANOXY010000057.1:0-2679 GCA_031418675.1 Pseudomonadota bacterium | reverse complement strand
GGCGTTCCGGTGCCACCGGTGCCCTGGGCCTACGACGACAACCCCTGGTTCGAGGTGCCCTTCATCATCATGGAGCGTCTGCCCGGGCGGGTGTTTTTTGTGTGGGATCCACCGGCAGTGTTCGAGCGCAGCGCCGCGGCCGCCGAACCTTTGTGGGAGCAATGCGCCCTCGCGCTGGCGCAGCTGCATCAATTCGACTGGCACACCCACCTGGCGAGCTGGGAACAACCCGAGCCGCTGACAGAACAAATCACGCGCTGGGAACGCATCTACGCCCAGGCGCCCGAGCCAGCGTGGGTGAAGGCCGCGCAAGCCACGGAAAAAGCCCTGCTCGCCCATCTGCCCGATGGCGAACCGGTCGGTTTATTTCACGGCGACTACCAGCCGGGCAATATTCTTTATGAGCAAGGTCGACTGACCGGCATCATCGATTGGGAGATCGCCGGCATCGGCGCCAAACTGCTCGACATCGGTTGGTTGATGATGATCGCCGACCCCGCCAATTGGACGCCGGTTTATCACCCCATACACCCGCTCGCGCCGGCACGCCTGCGCAACTTGTTTGAACAAGGTGTCGGTCGGGTATACGACGACATCCCCTGGTATCAGGCCCTGGCCGGCTATCGCTTGGCCTGCATTGCCTGCCTGAACGTCAAGCTGCATCGTCGTGGCCAACGCCACGACCCAGCGTGGGAAAAAATTGGCTTGGGTGTGATGCCGATGTTTACCCGCGCCCAGGCCATCCTCGCCACCTTGTAACGCGATCAGGTCCCTAGCGAACGTTCCAGCCACCGCAGCCCGAGCAGGCCACCGACGACCAAGGACAGTGCCGCCAGCAAGGAGCCGACGGCGAGCGTGGAGACACCGCTGACGGACTGGCCGATGCTGCAACCCATGGCGACCACGCCGCCCACGCCCATCAGCGCCGCCCCCGCCAGATTGCGCAGGGTATCGGCGCCATCGGCGAAACCCGCGAGTTTGAAGCGACCCGCACTGAGCGCGGCAACCAATGCGCCGAGCAGCGTGCCCATGACTGTCGCGACACCGAAGCCCGGCACGGGATTGGCCGTATAACGTTCGAGATAGTCCAGGGTGTCGCCAGTGGGACGCACAAAGGACAAACCCTGGGGCAACTGCGGCGCGGCCGCAAACTCGTCGTAAGCAAGCCCACTCAAGACCCACGCGGCGACCACGCACAAACCCACCAGCACACCCCCTGCCCACAACGCGGGCGAGCGACGAAACTCACCATCGCGCAGACAGTAGATCAGCAGACCGCCAGCCACGATCGCGCTGACCAGCAAACCGGTGTTAAGCCGCGGCCAGCCGGTGGCGAGCGACAACAGCTCGCTCAGCGATTGCTCGGTTTCACCCGGCAGGGTTATTGCCGTTGCACTTTCGAGCGCAACCCGCAGCGGCCCGAGCACGCCGCCGAGGGTGACGTAAGCGCAGACGCCCATTACCACCAGCACCACCGCCGCACGCACATCACCGCCACCCAGGCGTACCAGATTGCGACTCGCACAGCCACCGGCAAAGACCATGCCGACGCCGAACATCAGGCCACCGAGACTATTGCCCAGCCAGTTGATAGTGGGTGTCAGATACATGCTCAGGCCGAGATCAACCAGCCCCGCCGCCTGCACACTCTGGGCGCCGATGAGGGCGACCGCACTGGCCAGCAGCCAGGCTCGCAGGCGCCGGCCATCATTAAACGCGTGAAGATCCGACAGTGCGCCCATCGCGCAGAAGCGCGTGCGTTCGACGACCACTCCGAACACCAGACCGATAGCCAAGCCGCCCCAGCTCAGAACCTGTGGTCCCGCCGATACGATTTGTGCGCGCAGGCTCACAGGCTGATCAGGTCAACGCAGATTCTGAAGCGGGTCTTGATATCGCGCGCTGGTCGAAAGCGTAGCTCATGCATTGTCCCGCGCGCGCCGCGGGCCGGCGCAATTGATATAGTCCCGAGCCAAGGTGTTCACAGACGGGCCGCAAAACCCGCTGCGCATTATAACGAGATGACTGGACGATGGCCGATTTACTGCTGGACACCCGCGGTCTGAACTGCCCGCTGCCGATCCTCAAAACCAAAAAATCGCTGCGCGATATTGCGATTGGCGGCAGCCTTGAAGTCCTCGCCACGGACCCCGCGTCCGATAAAGACTTTCGCGCCTTCTGTCGCAGCAGCGGTCATCCGCTACTGGAGGCGAGTAGCGAAAACGGTATCTACCGCTTTGTTATCCAGCGCGCGAAGTAAGCCACCCGGGGCTTAACGTTGGCGCGGCCACAGCGGCGGTGTTTTGTTGACGAAGGCATTACGTGGCGACGGCGGTCCCCGTTCCTCGCTGATGTAGGGCGCGCCATAGGGCAAGGGGAAACCGTAAAAATTCGGATAGTAGTTCGGACGTGCCGGCTCGGGTGGAGGTGGTAGCGGCGCATAGTCATCGCGATTCGCCTCTTCGATGCGCTGGCGCTCCAAAGCCAATGCATCGCGCGCCTCACCCTCGGCACGCAGGCGCTGCCATTGGTTGTCGATGGAATAATAATCGCCACCCGGCGCGTTGCTCGGCGCACTATCGTTAATGACGATCTCGTTCGATGGCACCTGGTCCGCCGGCGGGCCATCGGCAAAATGGCGCACACCGTTGCTATCGATCCAGGTGTGCACCGTCACCG
>JANOXY010000056.1:0-3469 GCA_031418675.1 Pseudomonadota bacterium | reverse complement strand
CGCACGCCTGGCGACCGAAAAATTCATGCTCGACGGCCGCCACACGGGTACCGGTGGTGGCAATCATGTCACCCTCGGCGGCACCACACCGGCCGATTCACCATTGCTGCGCCGACCGCATCTGCTTGGCAGCCTGGTGCGTTTCTGGCAGAACCACCCCTCGCTGTCCTATTTGTTCTCCGGGCTCTTCATCGGCCCTACCAGTCAAGCACCGCGTGTCGACGAAGCGCGCGACGATCGCCTGCACGAGCTGACGACGGCGCTCGCGCAGCTGCCGACCGACAATGCCGAAGTTGCACCGTGGCTGGTTGATCGCGTAATGCGCAATCAGCTCATCGATTTGACCGGCAATACCCATCGCGCCGAGTTTTGTATCGACAAGCTCTATTCCCCCGATCACAGCGGCGGGCGCCGCGGCCTGCTGGAATTCCGCGCCTTCGAAATGCCACCCCACGCGCGGATGAGCCTCACCCAGATGTTGTTGTTAAGGTCGCTGGTGGCGAGCTTCTGGGAACGACCCTACGAACACAAGCTCATTCATTGGGGTACACAACTGCACGACCGCTTCATGCTGCCGTGGTTTGTGTGGAACGACTTCAGCGATGTCATCGATGAACTCAGCGCACGAGGTTATGGCTTTGAGCGCGCCTGGTACGAACCCTTCTTTGAATTTCGCTTTCCGCGCTTTGGCGCCATCGCTCACCGTGGCATGGAACTGACCCTGCGCACGGCGCTTGAGCCCTGGCATGTCTTGGGTGAAGAAAATACCGCCAGCGGCACGGCGCGCTACGTCGATTCGTCGGTGGAACGTTTACAGGTGGAAGTGACGGGCTTTCTGCCCGAGCGCTACGGGGTGGCCTGCAACGGCCGCCCGATGGCGCTGCAGCCCACCGGGGTACGTGGCAACTACGTCGGTGGTGTGCGCTTCAAGGCCTGGGATCCACCGTCGGGCATGCATCCCACCATCCGCACCAATAATCCGCTGGTCTTTGATCTGATCGACATCAACAATGGCCGCGCCATTGGTGGTTGCCGTTATCACGTTGCCCACCCCGGTGGTCGCAGTGAAGACAGTTATCCGGTCAATGCACGTGCCGCAGAAGCGCGACGGCTCGCACGCTTCGAGCGGCAGGGACATAGCCAGGGCCGCATCGAGTGGCGCACCCCGGAAGTGGCAGCCGACATGCCGTTTACGCTGGATCTGCGCCGCTGAAGCTGTGCCAGCGGGAGCGTGGCGCGCCCCTCAGTCGAGCCCCAGTGAAAACACATTTTCCAGATCGTGACGCGAATAGGTTTTAAACGCGATCATGGTCTCGGTGCGCTCGATGCCATCGACCTTCACCATGCGCTCGGTCACCATGTCGGCGATATCCTCGTTCTGCTTGACGCGCACCAGCGCGACCACGTCATAACTGCCGCCGACTGAATACACCTCGGATATCTCGGGAAACGCCGCGAGTGCCTCGGCCACCTCTTTTGTACGCCCATGGCGGGTCTGAATGAGTACGATTGCCGTCACCATAATGCCCGCGCTCCCCTGAATTGTTTGTTGTCATCCTACTGGAATTCGCCCGTCAGGCCGATGTCAGCGGCATGCCGCAAAACGCCTGTTGAACCGTTCAGGGGTAGTCAGGAACTCAGCATTACGTTCGATTGCTTGCGCTGGCTGGCGCGAAATATCTGACAGGGGTCGCGGCATACGCTATTTTGCGAGGCTGACGACGCACACGTGCTTCGTTTTCGAGGAGCTATAGCAGGAGTCGTCCGATGTTCCTTGCTCCAAAAACCTACCGATTTTTTCGGAAAAGCAGGGGAAATTATGCATATCAAGAAATACGACTATAACTATAGTCGCCGCCATTTCATGGAAAAGACCGCTAAGGGTTTCGGCAGTGCCGGCATTCTCAGCGCGCTATGGCCCTTAATGGCCCATTCCGGCGACAGCTTCAAAGCCTACCCGGAAGAACTGACCAACATCGAGGCCTACACCAAGGGCAAGATCAAGGTCGGCGACACCATCAGCAAAGACAACGTCGAACTGGTACAGGATCTCATCGATCCCATGCTGTTCCAGGAAGTCAGCCAGATGGGCCGCACCTTTTTCATTCTGCCGACCCAGACCGAAACCGTTGCGCAGTTCCCACCCTACTACCTCGATGCAACCCTCAAGAACTGGGGCCAGGCAGCGTTTGGCGCCGACGGCAACGTCTACACCAAGGACGGCAAGCCGTGGATCGGCGGCCATCCCTTCCCGGAAGCCAAGACCGGTGAAGAATGCATCGCCAACGTCACCCTCTCCTGGGGTCGTCATGACCAGGATATTTTCACCGTGCCAATCTCGGCGCTGGACCCGGAAGGTGACCTGCAATACAAGTACGACCTGATCTGGGCGCAGCAGCAGACCCAGGGCCTGGTCAACCCGGCTTCGGCCGGCGGTGGCACGACGCTGGTCGGCCATGAAGACAAGATTCGGTACCAGTCGGTGTGGTTCAGCTCACCGAACGACATCAAGGGTACCGCGTTCATGAACGAGTGGTACTACGATCAGGCCAAGTTCCCGGAGCTTTACGGCTACCTGCCGGCCTTCAAGCGTGTGCGTCGCTTCCCGACCAACCAGCGCTTCGAACCGCTCGTCGCGGGTGTCAACCTGTTCCTGTCCGATGCTTGGGCCGCTGGCGACCCGATGCTGACCTGGGGCAACTGGAAGATCATTCATCGCGGCCCCTACCTGGGTGCGATGCACTACCAGTGGCGCGCTGATCAGCCGAACTACGAGCATCCGACCGTCGGCGGGCCGAAGGGCACCTCCTTCTACAATGTCGGCAAGTCGCTGATCCCGGAAATCATCGTTCTCGAAGGCGAGCCGACCGGCTTCCCCCGTGCGCCGCTGTCGAAGCGCCGCATCTATCTCGATGCGCGTAACATCGAGTATCCGCAGGCCATTTCCTACGATCGTCGCGGTGAGATCTGGAAGTCCTTCGAGCCGGGCTTCGCGATGTACGACACCGATATGGACAAGGGCAAACCCGGCGTACCGGATTACGGCAGCAGCATCCGCAAGGCGGCTGACGGCCGCACCGAGTGGAGCTGGAACTGGGTCATCTCGAATGACATTCAGTCCAAGCGTATTACCCGCTTCTGTCAGTCCGAGAACTGCACCGGTGGTTGGAAGTCGGCCTACGATTCGGTCGAGCCTAACAAGTTCATCGCGGACTACATCACCCAGGCGGCCATGCGCCGTCTCGGCACCTAGTCCGACACTCGAGTCCCTGACTCAATCAACGCGGGGTGGGCAACCACCCCGCGTTTTTTTTGGCCTCGTCCGCCGTGAGCGTGGGAAGGCCCCTCGCTACCTCCCGATTTAGGAACACATTCCTAGTCGATTCGGGTGGAGCAACCATAGCCGGCGCGTGGCCGACCAGGCAAAAAATCCTTGAACCGCTCCCCCGGATAGCAGGACTTACCAGAC
>JANOXY010000055.1:0-2223 GCA_031418675.1 Pseudomonadota bacterium | reverse complement strand
TGGCGAGGCCGCCGCATGACCAATCCGTTTGCACTGCTGGAACAGCAACTGAGCGCACTCGGCTTCATTCCCGCGCCGCTGGTCATCGTGGCGGTCATCGTCGCCAAGATCCTGGTCATTGTTTTGCCGCTGATGGCGGGTGTCGCTTATCTGACCTTGGCGGAGCGCAAAATCATTGGCTGGATCCAGGTCCGCAACGGCCCCAATCGCGTCGGCCCGCTCGGATTGTTGCAGCCGATTGCCGACGCGCTGAAGTTGCTGACCAAGGAAATGGTGGTCCCGCGCGGCGCCAGTCGCTTTCTATTCTTGATTGCTCCCATTCTGGCACTCGGCCCAGCACTCGCGGCGTGGGCGGTCGTACCATTCGGTTCAGAGATGGTGCTGGCGAATATCAACGCTGGGCTGCTGTACATCCTCGCCCTCACGTCACTGGGTGTTTACGGCATCATCGTTGCGGGCTGGGCATCGAACTCCAAATACGCCTTTCTTGGCGCGATGCGTTCCGCCGCCCAGATCGTGTCCTATGAAATTGCCATGGGTTTTGCGTTGGTCGGTGTACTGATTGCCGCTGGCAGTTTAAATCTTGGTGAAATCGTCAACGCGCAACGGGGTGCCCTAGGACCGGGCAGCTGGTTCTGGCTGCCGCTTTTTCCCTTGTTCGTGATCTACTTCATCTCGGGCGTGGCGGAAACCAACCGCGCGCCTTTCGACGTCTCAGAAGGTGAATCGGAAATTGTCGCGGGCTTTCATGTTGAATATGCCGGCATGGGCTTTGCCCTGTTTTTCCTCGCCGAATACGCCAACATGATTCTTGTTTCAGGCCTGGCGGCGGTAATGTTTCTGGGCGGTTGGTTGTCACCGCTGCCGTGGTTTACCGGCATCCCTGTTGTCGGACTGTTCTTCATGGACGGCATCCATTGGTTCCTGGCCAAGACGCTGTTCTTCCTGTTCCTGTTTCTGTGGTTCCGTGCGACTTTCCCGCGCTATCGTTACGACCAGATCATGCGCCTTGGCTGGAAGATTTTCCTGCCCATCACCATGGTATGGATCGTCGTGGTCGCGGCAATGGTGGTGTGGCACATGCCGCCGTGGTTTGCGGCCGGTGCAAGAGGTTAAGCCATGAGTGCAGTCGTCGAATACTTCAAAAGCCTTACTTTGTGGGAGCTGCTCAAGGGGCTCAAACTGACGGGCACCTATTTGTTCGATCGCAAGATCACCATCCAGTACCCTGAGGAGAAGACCCCGCAGTCGCCGCGCTTTCGTGGTTTGCATGCGCTACGGCGTTATCCTAATGGCGAAGAGCGCTGCATCGCCTGCAAGCTCTGTGAAGCGGTCTGTCCGGCCCTGGCGATCACCATTGAATCGGAACAGCGGGAAGACGGGACGCGGCGCACGACCAAATATGAAATCGACCTGACCAAGTGCATCTTCTGTGGTTTCTGTGAAGAATCGTGCCCGGTCGACTCCATCGTGGAAACTCGTCATTTTGAATACCACGGCGAAAAACGTGGCGATCTGCTTATGACCAAAGAAAAGCTGTTGGCAAATGCCGAGCGTTTTGAGGCGCAGATCGCCGCAGATCGGGCCGCCGAGGCGCGCTACCGCTAGGGTCGCGCCAGACTATAACGAACGATAGGGGGAGGGGGCGACGTAGCGCAGGGCAGAGGAACTGAGGGTCAGGAACGGACGATCGCGCGCATCGTCTCGCCCTTGATCGCAGGTTCCGGACAACCGCAAAGCCGTCTATCCACGATTCATGTTCGAGCAATTTGTATTTTATTCGTTTGCCGTTGTCCTCGTGCTTGCCGCGACCATGGTGATCACCGTGCGCAATCCGGTGCACGCAGCCTTATTCCTTGTGCTGTCTTTCTTCGCCAGTGCGGGCCTGTGGCTGCTGCTGGAAGCAGAATTCCTCGCTATCGCGCTGGTGCTGGTTTATGTCGGCGCCGTGATGGTTTTGTTCCTGTTTGTCGTCATGATGCTGGATATCAATTTGACGGTGTTGCGTGAGGGCTTTGCCCGCTACCTGCCAGTCGCAGGCATTGTTGCGCTGCTGATGCTCTTTGCCGTGGGCCTGGTGGTCGGGCGTGAGCAATTTGGACTCGAGAAAACGGCCACGCAGATCACCCATGCAGCGGACTACAACAACACCCGTGAACTCGGCCTGGCGTTATATACACAATACATCTGGCCGTTTGAGATCGCGTCGGTGGTGCTGCTGGT
>JANOXY010000054.1:0-3408 GCA_031418675.1 Pseudomonadota bacterium | reverse complement strand
CACGCCGAGCAGGCCAAACACGCTGGCGCCCAGCAACAGGAACGGCGCCGGCAACGGCACTGCAGCCGTGCTGACGGTGACGTTGTCCAGACCCCAGGACTCGTCAGTGAGATCCTGCAGGCCGAGCGCGAAGAAGCTCAGCTCAAGGCTCGACACGCTGTGATCGAAAGTCAGCGAGATGCGGTAGACCGAGTCGTCGTCGCCCACACCGCCGCCGAAGAAATCGTAGCCCAGAGTGCCCACTTCGGCTGCGCCACTAAATGGGGCGGAACCAGGCAAATTCGGGAAGGCATTGGGATAGGACTGCAAGGCGCCCTCAGGCGGGGCATCGGGATGTTCACCAGCATTGAGGTTGGAGAAGGTCGTCAACAGGCCCGAAGCTGAGCCGGGCGTCACATTTGCCAGGGATACGCCAAACATGTCGGGGCCGCAGCAGGGGAAGTTGCCGAGAGGGCCATTGCCGTCCCAGGAGTTGATCACGTAGACGTCGAAGGACACCGTCACTTTGTTGTGCGCGCCGAGACCGGCGAGTGATAGTTTGACGACATCGTTGGAGAAGCCGAGGGTGGCGACGTCATCGTTACGGCCCAGAAAAAGGCGGTTCGCATCGGCGGGAACATTGTCCAGGCCCAGACCGCCGCCGAAGTTGGTTGACCACTCGATCCCAAACCCCGTCTGAAAGTCGTTGCTGTAGATCGTAGCGGCGGAGCCGGCGGCGCTGGCAACGCACAGGGCGGCGCCAAGCAGGGTGTGTTTGATATGCGTCATGGAGGGGGTCCTTGTCATCATGAACGGCCCGATCGGCCCGATGGGCGGAATATAGCGCGCTCGCGCGGCCAGAACATGAGCTAAATGTAAATAATCGAGTCCGGCGTGCAAGCGTCACGCAATTGGCCGACCCGGTCGGGTCGCAGACAGGCGCGCACGGATCCTTCACAATCGAGACAGCCTTGTGCGAGCCGCCCCGCGGTCTCCTCCACTGTTCAGCGAAAGGTCCGAGCTTTGTGACCAGCCATCGCCAACTACATCTCGGCGCCTTTATGCGCCCGGTCAGTATCCACACCAGCGCCTGGCGCTACCAGGGTGGCTACCCCGACGCCAACTTCAATTTTCAGCACTACGTGCGTTTTATCCAGACTTTGGAACGCGGCTGTTTCGATGCCTTTTTTATGGCCGATCACCTGGCGGTATTGAATATGCCGATGGCGGCGCTGAAACGTAGCGCGACGGTCACCTCATTTGACCCCCTGACATTGTTACCCGCGCTGGCGGCACTGACTTCCCACATTGGCCTCATCGCCACCGCCTCGACGAGTTATAACGAGCCCTACCACGTCGCCCGCAAGTTCGCCTCACTGGACCATATCAGCGGTGGCCGCGCCGGTTGGAACGTGGTGACCTCGGCCAATCCCCACGAGGCGCTCAATTTTGGTCGCGAGCAGCATCTTGACCATGCCGAGCGCTACAAGCGTGCGCGTGAGTTCTACGAGGTGGTTACCGGCCTGTGGGACAGTTGGGCCGATGACGCTTTCATCCGCGACGTTGAGCAGGGCGTTTATTTCGATCCGGCACGCATGCACGTGCTCGACCACAAAGGCGACGATTTCACCGTGCGCGGTCCGCTCAATGTTGCGCGTCCCATCCAGGGTTGGCCGCTCATCGTGCAGGCGGGCAGCTCCGAAGCCGGTCGTCAGTTGGCGGCTGAGACGGCCGAAATGGTGTTCTCCGCCGAAGTCACGCTGAGCTCGGCCCAGGCATTTTACGCCGACGTGAAAGCGCGCATGGCGGCAGCTGGACGCGCCCCTGAACATTTGAAAATCATGCCCGGCGCCTTCGTGATCGTAGGCAGCAGCCTGGCCGAGGCCGAGGCGCGCAAAGCCCGCCTCGACAGCCTGGTGCATCCGGATTCCGGAATCTCCTCCCTGTCGGTGCTGCTGGGCTGCGACGCCAGCACCTTTGATCTCGATGGCCAGCTCCCGGATATCCCCGAAAGTAATGCCAGCCGCAGCAGTCGCGACAAGCTGCTGGCGATGGCGCGCGAACGGCGCATGACCGTGCGCCAGATGGCGCAATGGGTTGGTGGTGCCTACGGTATTCTCGAGATGATCGGCACACCGGCCATGATCGCCGATCAGATGCAGGCCTGGCTCGAGGCCAAGGCCTGCGATGGCTTCAACGTCATGTTTCCCTATCTGCCCGTCGGCCTCGACGATTTTGTCGACCAGGTGGTGCCCGAGTTGCAGCGCCGCGGCATTTTCCGCCGCCATTATCAGGGCACTACCTTGCGCGATCACCTCGGCCTGCCGCGGCCTGGCAACCGCTATTTCCCGGCCCCGCGCGCGTCCGCCTGATCCGCTTTAGATGGGGTCGGTGAGCGCGGCAAGTTGTGCCTGGCGCGTGGCTCAAGTTTGCCGGCTGCTGGCCGCCAAAGACTCACATCGCGAATAACAACAAGGACAGCCAATGTGAGCATGCCAGCGGTCCAAATGGATCTCACTTTTCCCGGCGAGCGCATTGCGCGCAGCCTCATCGAAGACATGTCGGGCCTGGTTTCGCCGCCCGATGTGTGCCTGAAAGTCAACGAGCTGGTCGCCGACGACAGTACCTCGCTGGAACAGATCGCGCTGGTCATTATCCGTGATCCGAATCTGACCGCCCGAATTCTGAAACTTGCCAATAGTGCTTTCTACGGACTGCCGGGTCGGGTGGATACGGTGACGCGCGCGGTGATGCTGCTCGGCATGGCAGAGATCCACAAAATCGTGCTGGCGGTGTCGGCAGTGGAGTCGTTTTCGCGACTGTCGAGTTCCGTAACGAACATGAATTCGTTCTGGCGTCACGGTGTGTATACCGGTCTGGTTGCGCAGGCGATCGCAAGGCGCGCACGCATTCTCCATCCCGAGCGGCTGTTTGTAGCCGGCATGCTGCATGACATCGGCACCTTGCTGATCAACAAACGCTTCCCGGAGATCGCGCAAGCCACCATCATGGAAGCGGCGGGTGACGAAGATGCACTGCAGCGCTTCGAAATGCGCGATCTGGGTTTCGACCACGCTTTGCTGGCGGGCATGATGCTCGACAGTTGGCATTTGCCGGCGAGCTTGGTCGACACCGTTTACTGGCATCACACGCCGCAGCGGGCGATTTACGCCGGTGCTGAAGCCGCGGTCCTGAAAGTTGCCGACCAGGTGGCCAACTATTCTGGCACCGGCAGCTACTCGGAACGCATTCCGCGCGAGCAGATTGCGGATATGTCACCACTCACGAGTTTCGGTCTGACGGTTGATTGCACGGGCGAAGAGTTGATGGACGAAGTCGACCCGCTGTTTATCGAAGCGATTTACCTCATCGTCACCTAAAAACGCACGCCCGCTTAGCGACCCCGCGCAGGTCCGAATTTATTCGGAC
>JANOXY010000053.1:0-6636 GCA_031418675.1 Pseudomonadota bacterium | reverse complement strand
GTACGCTGAGCCCCATCTACCGCTTTTTGGTGCTAATTCATTCGAAAATTATTTCGACTGCGCGTGCCTCTGGGGTGCGCATTTGATTGTGCTAATGATTTCGCACCTACAAATATCCCGGCCGAGGCCGCAGTTCCTGTACACTGCCGGTTCTCTTGATCTCCTGGGGGCGTCACGGTTTCGACGTGGGTATGAAACCCAAGGGGCATGCCGAGGCGCAGATCACCTCGTAAATCCAGCTGCAGCCAATTTAGTTGCCAACGACGACAACTACGCACTCGCTGCTTAAAACCCAGTAGGGTGCCGTCTGACCGGAGCCGTGCTTGTGCGTCCGTCATCAGGCGTCATATCTCACAAGATCGCGATGGAAGCTCGTCCGGGGCGGAAACGTTAAAAAAATACCGGAATCGCTGTATGTCTTCCCTGCCAGTCGGGTAGCAGACAGCTAAATTAAAGACTTGGCTAAGCATGTAGAACCGACGGCAGAAGATTTGCGGACGCGGGTTCGACTCCCGCCGCCTCCACCAAAAGCACTTCCAGTAAGTTCCAACGCCGTCCTAGAGACGGCGTTTTCTTTGGTAATCCATAAAGTTAGGGTCCGGTAAAGGCTTGCGCTTCCCAGTAACAGCCGAGCACAATGGGGGTATTAGCGGGGGTATTTCCCAAAAACGAACTAAGGAAATTTATATGGCTGGGGGTATCGGAGGAAAACTCACTGATAAGGCAGTAAAAGCCTTCGTAGGGCGCGCAGAGCGCGGCAAGAAGCTCGCGGATGGCGGTGGCCTACATCTATTCGCAACCCCAGGTGGCGGCATGACCTGGCGAGTGAAATACCGGATCGGCGGCCTCGAAAAGATCTACTCAATTGGCCCCTATCCGTTGGTCAGCTTGGCCGCAGCGCGAGTAGAACTAGGGGAAGTGAAGTCACTATTGCTGGAAGGGAGAGATCCGGTAACTGCGCGCCGCGTCAACCGCGCAGCGACAGGGGCCAGTTCCGACAACACATTTGCCGCAGTCGCTCGGGAATGGCTTGCGATGAAAAAACAGGAATGGAGTTCTCGTCATTTCCTCAAATCAGAACGAGCACTAGAGCGGGACATATACCCAGCTCTCCGCAGTCTCCCTATCTCAAGTATCACCCCGGCCATGGTCGCCAAGGCGATTGAGGACATCAATAAACGTGATGTGCTGGAAACAGCGACACGTATCCTTCAGCACGTGAATGGCGTCTTTCGATTTGCTCAGGCAAAAGGGCTATGCCACGACAATCCCGCAGGGCCTGCCAGGGAAATTCTTCCACGAAAGAAGGACTCTGGCCGCCTACCAGCGCTACTGGAGTGGTCGGCACTAGGGGATATCCTACGTCGTGCGGAGATGGCGCGACTGTCGCCTTCCGTGCGTATGGCGCACCGTCTATGTGCCTTCACCGCTGGACGTATCGGAAACGTAGTGAACGCCGAATGGCTAGAAATTGACCTCGACAGTGACCAGCCCGTCTGGGTCATTCCGCGGGCTAAAATGAAGGTCGCCACCAGAGACACTGACCACCGACTGCCACTTAGCCCGGAGATTGCTGAGGAGCTTCGACAATGGCGCGGCCGATCTGGCGGTCGGGGTTTTGTATTTCCCTCTCCTGTTCATGATTCGCACATCGGTCGTGAATCCATCGAAAAGGCCTACCGAGTAACCTTGCGGCTCGAAGGTAAGCATTCTCCACACGGTTGGCGCAGCGCATTTTCGACATTGGCGCGAGATAACGGTTTCGCCCGCGACGCAGTGGAATTGGCTCTCGACCACACCCACGATAACGAGGTTGCTCGTGCCTATGATCGTGGCGAACGATTCGAACAGCGTGTGGAATTGTTCAATTGGTGGGGCAAGCAACTTGCTTCCGCGCAACGCGGCGCGAAGATGGTTCCTGTGTGTTGCTGCGCATTGAAAGTTGACCAGGAAAAGGGGGTTGTGCGCGTCGAAAATTGACCAGGGTGATTAACTCGTCTGCTCAAGAAATGAGCAGGCACTATGAGGATGATCACCATGAATATGTTAGGCAAGATCCGGCGACTGCGGTTGCGGGATGGGTTATCGATCAGTGAGATCTGCCGGCGCACGGGCTTGGCGAGAAATACCGTCAAGCGCTGGCTGAGAGCCGAGGAAGGGGCGGCACCGAAGTACCGGCGGACTGAGGGGGCGACCGTCCTGCAGCCGTATGAAGCGCGTCTGCGGCAGTGGCTGGAGGCTGATGCGCGGCGGGCGAAGCGTGACCGCCGTACGGCGCTGGCGCTGTTTGGGCAGCTGAAGCAACTCGGCTTCAATGGCAGTTACAGCCGTGTCAGTGAGTACGTTCGCCGCTGGCGTGCGGAAGGTGCCACCAGTGCGAAGTCAGCGTTCATTCCGCTCAAGTTTGCGTTGGGCGAAGCGTTCCAGTTCGACTGGAGCGAAGAGTCGTTGTTGATCGGCGGCTTGCACCGCAAGCTGCTGGTTGCCCACACCAAGCTATGCGCCAGCCGCGCGTTCCTACTCGTGGCCTATCCGACTCAAAGCCACGAGATGCTGTTCGACGCGCATGCGCGAGCATTCCGCGTGTTCGGTGGCGTTCCCAAACGCGGGATCTACGACAACATGAAGACCGCCGTCGACAAGGTCGGTGTCGGTAAGCGACGCATCGTCAACACGCGTTTTGCCGCGATGGCGGCGCACTACCTGTTCGAGCCGGACTTCTGCAACGTCGCCGCCGGTTGGGAGAAGGGCGTCGTCGAGAAGAACGTGCAGGACAGTCGACGACGCGTGTGGCAGGACGCGGCCCAGCAGCGCTTCGGTAGCTTCGTTGAGCTCAACGTCTGGCTGGAAGCACGCTGTCAGGCACTGTGGTCGGCGTTGCCGTATCCCGATGTCGAGCACCTCACCAGCGCCGACGCACTGACCATCGAGCGCGATGCGTTGATGCCGATGGTGCCCGCGTTCGACGGCTACGTCGAGGCGGTCGCTACGGTCTCTAGCACCAGCCTGGTCAGTATCGAGCGCAACAAGTACTCGGTACCCTGCGCTTTTGCCAACCACAAGCTGAGCGTGCGGCTGTACCCAGACCGCATCGAAGCACACGACGACGAAGGATTGGTAGCGCTGCACGAACGCCGCTTCGAGCGCGGCGAGGTACGCTACGACTGGCGGCATTACATCCCGTTGGTCGAGCGCAAACCCGGGGCACTGCGCAACGGCGCGCCGTTTGATGGCTTGCCCGCACCCTTGCAGCAACTGCGCACCGCATTGCTCAAACATCTGGGTGGCGATCGCCTGATGGCCGAAGTGCTCGCCTGCGTGCCGCGACACGGTCTCGAAGCTGTGGTGGTAGCCGCAGAGTTGATCGTGACCGCTGGCAACACCAGCGCTGAGCACATCAAAAACGTGCTGTCACGGCTGCAGGAGGCGACCCTTCCGGCGGTGCTTGAGACCGCACTCACGGTGCACGAGCCGCCGCTCGCTGATGCAGGTCGTTACGACCGTCTGCATGGGGAGGTGGACCATGCGTGATGTCATCGCTGAACTCAAGTCGCTGCGTCTACACGGGATGCTGCAGCGTTACGAAGAATTGCTTGCCGAGGGGGGCTCGCGTTTACAGACCGCCGATTGGTTGTTGCGCGCGCTGCTCGAAGCTGAAGTAAACGACAGACACGTGCGTTCGATCCGCTATCAATTGAGCGCGGCGCGCTTCCCGGTGCATCGTGACCTGGCCAGCTTCGACTTCGGGCAGTCCAAGGTCGATGAGCAACTGATCAAGCAACTCGCCGCCGGCGACTTCGCCGACTCGGCTGCCAACGTGGTGTTGATCGGCGGCACCGGTTACGTGACATGATGCCCACCTTCCTATGTTATTGAAGATTAAGTCCCAGTTGATTCACATCTGCTGTTAGCGGACCGGCAGATACTGTCCGTTGCTGCTTGAATTTGTCGAGGTCCATCCGTCGGATAATCCACGGGGTTCCCGCGCTGAACTGCCGGGCGGGGATATCGCCCCGGGCAATCATACGGCGCAAGGTCATGGCGTTGAGTTCAAGATACGCGGCCGCCTCCTCCAATGTTAATTCGCCTCGTTCTTCGCGCTCATGCTCTCGAAACACGGCGATCTGATGATCGTTGCGCAATGTGCAGATCCGCATCTTGTTCCAGGTGTGCCCACGGACGGTACGCTTGCCCATGCGGTTCAGCGTGGCGGCAATCAGTCCGTCTGGCATTTGCCGAGCAAGGGCACGCACGAGTTCCACCACGTCTTGATCAGTCGCCCAACGATGTACGCCAGTGCGGTTTTTAGCGAACTCAAGTTCGGTATGATCACCGCCACGCCAGTGCAGCAACATCGTAATTTGTTGCTCGGCCACACGCACAACGATCTCCTCCAGCACGGTACGCAGCAGGCGCTTCTTAAGAACTGTCGAGGCCTGCGGATGCTCCCACACCAACGCGATATCGGCGCTCATCGCGATCAGTTGTGCGCGCTGATCCTCAGACAGTTGCTGCGGCTGCTCGCGCCGCAGCCCATCAAGCTCTTGCTCGATCGTCGCCTGCGTCCGTAGCGCCTCATTCCAGCGCCGTTCCAACTCGCCAACGACAAGCCGATGGTCCGGGTCGGCTGCATCGTATTGACGACGCGCCCGTGCGACTTCGTAGCGAGCCTGCTGCAAGGCGAGCTCCTTGTGGCGGAGCTGCTCGCTACAGGCTTGTGCGCGTTGGTCGATGGCGGCGAGCGCGGCGCGTAACCCCAAGGGTTGCAGCTGCCGTAGCACTTCTTCGGCTACGCGCTGGTCGGCGCGCAAGCCACCAAAGGAAATACAGCGCTCTGACGAGCCGTGATTGATGAAGTTGCCGCGGCAGTCATAACGCACGCAGTCGCTGCGCGCGCCTGAGTAAGTGACATGCAGTTTGCGACCGCAATGTCCACAGCGTAGTAGGCCGCCGAGAAGCGCCTGACCACGACGCGCTGAGCCTTGTACCATGCTCCCCTGCATCTGAGCGTTGTTGGCTATCGTGCGAAGATTGGTTTGGTATTCTTCCCAACTAATGTAGCCCGCGTGGTGATCTTTGAGCAAGACGCCCCAAGCCTCTTGTTCGAGCTTCTGTCCTTTGTAGATCTGCTTACGGCCATCCACGATGCGTGCGACAGATTTGGTGCGCCCGAATACGTAGGCGCCTGCGTAGGTCGGATTGGTCAGGATTTTGAGCACCGTGTTATAGACCGGCAGCTTCCACACCTTTTGCCAACCACTGGGGCTAAAGCTGTTGGCGGGAAGCTCGATGCGCTCCTGGCGAAGCCATATGAGCACTTGGCGTACCGTGCCCAGCTCGAGAAACTTCCGAAACACCAATGCCATTGCTTCGCGCACGCGTTGGTCCGGATCAAGTTCCACGCAGTTACCTTCGTTACGCACGAAACCGATCGGTACCACGGTGAAGAGTTCGCCGCGCCGCGCCTTCTGCTCTAAGCCTGCTTGGGAACGTTGACGCAGCGTCGATAATTCCATCTCCGAGATCGTACCCTTCATGCCGAGCAACAAGCGGTCATTGGGGCTGCGCGGATCATAGATGCCATCCTCATCGATGAGCACCGCGTTGACGAGTCGACAGAACTCGAGAAGGGTGTGCCAGTCGCGGCCGTTGCGCGCTAGGCGCGATGCTTCGATGCAGAATACCGCGCCGACCTCGCCTTGGCACAGGTGGGCAAGCAGGCGTTCGAATCCAGGGCGATGCACCCCAGAGCCAGAGCGGCCGAGGTCATCGTCTATTACGAGCACTTCGTTCCAACCCAACTCCCGCGCCCGATCAGCCAACGCATACTGTCTCCGTTGACTCTCCAGGTTGTGTTGGACTTGATCGGCAGTCGATTGGCGAACATAGACCACCGCGGTGCGGCTCAGATGTTCAGCGTTGATCCGGCTCATCGTGCTCCTCCTCGTTTGTGGTTGTCGTTGCGCTGAACGTTGAAAGCATCAGTTGGGCCAGAAGCTCGATCAGCTTTATCTCGTCCTCTGGAATGGACGTTATGCTCACTTGAGCGGGTTCGAACAGTTCGCGTTGCCGCATTGGGATGGCCTCCGTCTCGAAGTTCCGACGAAGACGAGGGTACGGCAGCCCGCACGAGCCGATGTAGTTCCTCAAGACTTGCAAGTGGCAGCCGCGGGGTTGAGCAGATCGCTACCTCGCGCCAGTGGATCTCGGTCATCCACACCGGCAAATAGGTCAGCGTCTTATCCGGCTGTTCGATGAGATAACAATCGTGTCCATGGACGCGTTTCCGACAGAGCGCCAGGACCTTGCATCCGGCACGAGGATGAAAGAGATAGTGGATCTCAACGTCCGAAGGATGTTGATGAGTAGTATGTGATTGGCCCACGCGGTACCGGGAAGTCACACTTGGCAACGGCCCTCGGGGTCAAAGCCATCACTCAACAAGGCAAGCGGGTACGCTTGTTCTCGACGGTGGAGTTGACCAACAGCCTGGAGTTGGAAAAGGCCGCTGGTAAGCAAGGCAAGCTGGCCTATAGCCTGATGCATGTCGATATCGTCATCCTTGATGAACTGGGCTACCTGCCGTTCAGCCAGGCCGGTAGGGCCTTTCTTTTCCACCTGCTCTCGAAGCTTTAC
>JANOXY010000052.1:0-31255 GCA_031418675.1 Pseudomonadota bacterium | reverse complement strand
CCCCCCCCCCCCCTCGTTCAACTGTGTGCCCCACGGCACCCCCAGCCTCAAACTCCGTTCGACCCCTACCCCCGGGCCGCCCCACTGCGGGGGGGGGGGTTGGCCCTCCCCCCCCCGCGCCACTTCGCCAAGCCGCGCCGGCAACATGTTGTTAACCGCGTAGCCCACTACCAGGGTCTCGGCCACCGCCGGCAGCGGCGCCGGACCGAGTTCCCGCAGTAACAATTGCCAGCGCAGCACTCGCAGACCGAGCGCAGCCCAATACACCAGCGTGGCACTCAGCAACCAGGTGGGATTGAGCGTGGCGACCGCGGCGCGTAGCTCAGCGAGATCTACTTTGCGCAACGCCAGCCACAAAAACCCAGCGCCGACGGTGAGACCCAGGATCACCATCACGGTGTTTTTTTTCACCGTTGGGCGCATCGTCGGCTAGAGGTCAAAACGGTACTTAAAGAGGTACCACAGCGCTTTGACGCCATCCTTCCAATTAATCTTCTTGCCCTCGTCATAGGTCCGACCGTAATACGAGATGCCGATCTCATAGATACGCCAGCGTCGGGCGCGGGCGAACTGCGCGCTGAGCTGCACTTCGATGCCAAAATCCCGCGCGCTCAAGTGCAAGGTATTGAGAACCTCGCGGGTGAACATTTTGTAGCAGACTTCGATGTCGGACAGGGTCTGGTTGTACAGCGCGTTGAATAAAAACGAGATCAAGCGATTGGCCATGTAATGATGGAAATACAGCGCGCGATGGGGCCGACCGTAAAAGCGCGATCCGTACACGATGTCGGCAACCTTGCGCACCGCTATCAGGTCGAACATGCCCAACCAATCCTCAGGGTCGTATTCGAGATCCGCATCCTGGATCACCACCACCTCACCACTGGCCGCCGCCAGACCGGTCTGCAAGGCGCCGCCCTTACCCTGATTGTGCTCGTGGTAGAGCACACGCACGCTGAAGGTCTGATGGCCCGACACCACTTTCACATTGCCATCGGCATCCAGCTCAAAAGCCGCGTTCTGGCCGCGCACACCGTCAACCTGGTCTCTAAGCCAGTCGCGGGTGCCGTCGCGCGAACAATCGTCGACGATGACGATTTCCTTTTCGACATGGGGCAGTGCTGCCGCAACCTTGACCAGACAGGGGCCGATGGTGTGGCGCTCGTTATAGGCGGGGATGACGACACTGAGTATCATGACAGTCCATTTCGGCCGCGCTTGCGCCGTTCTTTAGTTCGCAGCGACCCTAGAGTATCCCTATGGCAGCGTCAACGCGCCCCACGCTATGGCCACAAGGCGGCGCACCCAGTTCTGCAAAAGAAAAGCCCCGCACGGGGCGGGGCAAATGGAGGAGGGAACTTAAGGTGGCCCAACTTTAGGCCCGATGCCTGCTGTTAACCGGAACTGCATCACCTCGAATGTGGAACATTGTCAGAAGCGCGACCGTCAGCACCGTTTTGCCGCCAGGTCTGCTGCTCGCTTAACCTGCAGCGATGGCTGAGACACCCCTGTTGTGTGCCCGTGGACTCGTGCGTTCGTTTCGGGCCAGCGCTGGTGGGCCCGATATCTTGCGCGGTCTCGATCTCGATCTGGCTAGCGGCGAATTGGTCGCCGTGGTTGGCCGCAGCGGTTCGGGCAAAACCACCCTGCTCAACCTGATCGGAGCCATGGACAGACCCGATGCCGGCCAGCTGCGGTTCGCGGGCGAAGATATGGCGAGTTGGGATGAGCGCGCGCGCACAGCTTTTCGCCGCGCGCGGCTTGGGTTTGTGTTCCAGGCCTTCAACCTGCTGCCCACCCTGACCGTGCGGGAGAACATCGCACTGCCCTTGGAACTCAACGGTTTGAGCAGCGCAGCGCGCGTGGCCGTGCTGCTCGACAGCTTGGGTATCGCTGCCCTGGCGGATCGTTTTCCCGATCAGATTTCCGGTGGAGAACAACAACGCACCGCCATTGCGCGGGCCGTCGCCCATCGCCCCGCTTTAATCATCGCCGACGAACCGACAGGCAACCTCGACCGCGACACCGGGCGTGAAGTCATTGCACTGTTTGAACACAGCGTGCGTGCGAGCGGCGCGACGCTGTTAATGGCGACCCATAGCGACGAGATGCTGGGCTGCGCAGATCGCGTGCTGGAACTGCGCGACGGCGCGCTCTATCCGCGCAGCTGATGTTGTTGTGGCGCGCCAGTCTGCGCTTTTTGACGCGCCATCCGGCGCAGTGCCTGCTGGCCATCAGTGGCATTGCGCTGGGCGTTGCAATCGTAGTCGGCATGTTGCTGACCCAGGCCAGCGCGCGGCAGGCCTTCGACGCGTCTTTGCGCAGTGTTTTCGGCTCGGCCACGCACTTGGTCGTCGCGCTTGATGGCGAGGACTTTGATGAGCACTGGCTGGCGCTGGTGCGTCGCACGGCACCGGCACTCACGCCCAGCCCGAGCGTGGTCGGCACCGTGCGCAGCGGGCCCGTTGAGGCGCGCGTAGCCCTGCAGATACTCGGTATTGATGCCCTCAGTGTGCGCGACGATGGTAAGCGCGGCGAGGTCCCGTGGCGGCAATTTTTGTCCTCGCCCGGCGCCATGCTGTTATCAGCGCGCACCGCGCAGCGCTTGCATCTCGCTCCCGGCGCACAGCTGACCGTCGAGACCGAGACCGGTCCCGCCAAGCTGCACTTGCTGGCCAGTTTCGCTGCCGATGAATCATCGGGCGCGGCACTTGGTGATGAGGTCGCCATTGTCGATATTGCCAGCGCCCAGGAAGTGCTGGCGAAGGCCGGTCTGCTGACGCGCATCGAACTTGACGTCGATGGCAGTGACATCGCCGCTGCGCAGTTGGCGACGCTGGCAAAGGTTTTGCCCAGCCACCTGCAGTTGATCGACGTCGGCCGCCAGGCGCGCGGCGCACGCAGTCTGACCGATGCGTTTTATACCAATCTCGATGCGCTGAGTCTGCTGGCCTTATTGGTTGGCGGTTTTATGATCTACAACACGATGTCCTTCCTGGTCATGCAGCGCCAGGCATGGTTCGCGCGGCTGCGGGCCCTGGGTGTTACGCGCGCCGCGCTGGTACGTTTGGTCGTGGCGGAAGCACTGCTACTCGGCGGCTTGGGTGGCGTGCTCGGTTGCGCCTTGGGCTATGGGCTGGCCAGCGCGCTGATGGCGCCGGTTGGCCAGACCTTGCGAGATCACTATGCCGCAACGGGCGGCGGACAACTTTTATTCGAACCCACCTTGGCTGTGCTGGGTATCACGCTTGCCGCCGCTACCACCTTGCTCGCCGCGGTTTTGCCCGCGTGGTCAGCCTTGCAGGCCGACCCGGCCCATGCCGGGCGTTACTCCGTGGGTGCCGACAGCGCCGCCCACGGCCTGTCCCGTGCGGCGTGCTTGGGACTGCTCTGCAGTGCGCTGGCGCTGGCCCTGCTCACCCTCTCCTCACGCTCACTGTATGCCGGTTTTGCCGCCTTGGGCGCGACGATTCTAGCGGCAATGCTGGTGGTGCCTTGGCTGGTGCAAAAGGGTCTGGCGACACTTGCCCATCGCCATACGCGCGCATTGCCCTTGCCTGTACATCTGGCGGTGCGCGGTGCCGCGCGCTCCATGGGACGCATAGGCATGGCGGTCGCGGCGCTGATGGCAGCGACCGCCACCAGTGTCGGTGTGGGTCTCATGGTGGCCAGCTTTCGCGGCGCAGTGGACGATTGGTTGAGTGCGTTATTGCGTGCCGATTTTTATATCTCAGCGGGTTTTGACGAACACGCACCGCCGCGCATCGATGCCGCCTTCGTCGCCCGTATCGCAGCCTTGCCCGAGGTCGCCGAACTGTCACAGATTCGTCGGGTACGCCTGCAGGATGGAGAGCGTGATTGGCGTGTGACGGCCTACGCGCTGCCGCTTAAGGCGCAAGCAGGATTTGATTTTCTCGCCGGTGCAGCACCATGGCCCGAATGGGACACGCATGATCTCGCGATCATCTCTGAACCGCTGGCTTATCACCTGCAACGCCAAGTCGGCGATACCCTGATTTTGCCAACACCGGTTGGGCCTAAACCGTTTCGCATCTCGGGCATCTACACCGACTACGGCAGCGAACGCGGCGTAGTTGCCATTAGCCTCACCCGCTTTCGCCACTACTGGCATGACGAACGTGTGCACGGCGTCGGCATCTATCCCCGCGCAGCGGTCGATAGCGCCGCGTTGCAAGTGCAGCTGACATCCCTGCTGCCACGGGACGGCAGCCTCGCTGTGTGGTCCAACGCCGCGCTGAAAAGCCGTTCACTCGCAGTCTTCGACCGCACCTTCGCCATCACCCGCGTTCTGACTTTATTTGCCGCTGCCATTGCGGCCCTCGGTGTGTTCAATGCACTGCTCGCGCTGCATCTTGAACGCGGACGCGAATACGCCATGTTGCTCGCCATCGGGCTCGCCCCCGGCGCGCTGCGCGCGACGCTGTATCTGCAAACCGCCGTTATCGCACTGTTGGCCAGCGCCTTGGCCTTGCCACTGGGGGTGTTGATTGCACAGCTGCTGATCGCCGTCATCAATATTCGCTCCTTCGGCTGGAGCATGCAGCTCACACTCGATGCGTCGGCATTACTCATACCGGCGCTGGGTGCATTGTGCGCGGCCGTCGCTGCGACGGTCTATCCAGCGGAACGTGCCGTGCGCATCGATCCGGCCACGGCGCTACGTTATGAATAAACAGCGCTGCTTGTTGCTCGCGCTCGTGGCGCTGGCCATCGTGCTTGGCGCAGCCCGCTGGTCTTCGCCAGGACCTGCCACACCCGCTCTCCCAGCGGACCGCGCCATCGCCGCCCTCAGCGCGCAACACGATGCTGCCGGCTTTGCACGCGCGTTGGCGCCGCGCGATTTTGTCTTTCCACGCGACCACGCCAGCCACGACAACTTTCGTTCGGAATGGTGGTACTTCACCGGCCATCTGCGCGATGTCAAACAACGACCCTGGGGCTTCCAGTTGACCTTGTTCCGGTTCGAAATGAGTGCGGACAAAACCCCATCAACATCCAAATGGCGCACGCCGCAGGTGTTGCTTGGCCATTTTGCCCTGACGGATATTGAGGGACGGCAATTCCATGCTTTTGAACGCATGAGTCGTGCCCTGCCGACGATCGCCGGCACCAGTATTACGCCGCCGGCAGTGTGGCTAGACGATTGGCGCATAGAACAGCAGGGCGAACATGGCTGGCATCTGCGTGCACGCCAGGATGGCGTCGAAATCGAATTGGAACTCGCGGCCGCCAGCGCGGTGGTGCTGCAGGGTGAGGCCGGGCTGTCGCGCAAGAGCAGTGCGGCGGGCAATGCGTCCTATTACTACTCCCTACCACGACTCGCGGCGCGCGGTCACATCCGCCTCGCCGACGGTCAACACACGGTAGACGGGCTCGCCTGGTTGGACCGCGAATGGAGTACCAGCGCGCTGTCCCGCGAACAGGCGGGCTGGGATTGGTTCGCTGTCCAGCTCGATGACGGTGGCAGTCTGATGTTCTATCGCTTACGCCAGCGCGACGCGGCCAGCGATGCCTTCAGTGCCGGCACCTATGTCGATGCGGGCGGCGTGCAACATGCACTGAGCGCAGTCGATGTCGCCATCGAGGTGCTCGGCAGTTGGCGCAGTGCCAAGACCGGACGGATTTATCCCCAGGGCTGGCGTTTACGCGTCGCGCGGAAAGGGCTCGATCTCACCCTCACGCCGCGGTTGGCCGATCAGGAGTGGCGCGCGCGCTTCCAGTATTGGGAAGGCGCGGTGACGGTCAGTCAGGCCAGTCGGCCTGCTGGACTCGGTTATGTTGAGTTGACCGGCTACCAGCCGCGCTGAGTCTCTCAGCGCACAATCTCATAACACGGCTGGTAGGCACGCCCCGGCAAACGCATGCGCTGCTGGGCGACAAAGCTGGCAAGCAGCCCGTCCAAGGCGGCCATGATCGCCGGCTCGCCCCGGATCTGAAACGGGCCGTGGGCCTCGACCGCGGCGATGCCTTGTTCCTTGACGTTACCGGCCACGATGGTCGAGAACACCTGGCGCAGATTCGAGGCCAGGATGTGCGGCGGTAGCGCGCGTGTCAGGGTGAGAGCCGCGATGTTGTCGTGGGTCGGCGCAAAAGGCAGCTGGTAGCTGTGATCGATCTCCAAGCGCCAATTGAAATAAGCCGCATCGTCGTGAGCATCACGCTCGGCCAGCACCTCACGAATGTCCGACAGCTGCAGCTCCGCTACGGCATGGGGATCACCGACCACAATGCGATAGCGGGCTGCGATCGCTGGGCCCAGCACCAGGCGAATGAATTGATCCAAGGCAACAAAATAATCCGCGCTCTCCGGTGGCCCGGTCAGCACCACCGGTAGCGCCTGCGCGGCATTGTTGGGGTGTGCAAGTACGCCCAGCAGATACAGGATCTCCTCGGCCGTGCCGACGCCGCCGGGGAAAATCACGATCCCGTGGCCCACTCTGACAAAAGCCTCGAGGCGCTTTTCCATGTCCGGCATGATGACCAGTGAATTGACGATCGGATTGGGCGCCTCAGCGGCAATGATGCCGGGCTCGGTGATGCCGATATAACGGCCATTGCCGATGCGCTGCTTGGCATGGGCGATGGTGGCGCCCTTCATCGGACCCTTCATGGCGCCCGGGCCACAGCCGGTGCAGACATCCAGTCCCCGCAGCCCGAGCGCGTAACCCACTTCCTTGGTGTAGTCGTATTCGACGCGATTGATGGAATGCCCACCCCAGCACACCACCAGGCCGGCCTTGACGTCGGGAACCAGCACGCCGGCATTGCGCAGAATCTTGAATACCGCGTCGGTGATGCCGGCCGCCGAGCTCAGGTCGAACTGCACGCCGCGCTCTAGTTCGTGGGTGATATAGAGGATGTCGCGCAGCACCGAAAACAGGTGTTCGCGCACCCCACGTATCATGTCGCCCGCGACGAAGGCCCGCGCCGGTGCGTTGCGCAACTCCAGGCGCAAGCCGCGCTCTTCCTGGACCAGTGCCACATCGAAGTCGCGATAACGCTCGAACAAGTCCCGCACGTCATCGATCTCGGCCCCGCTGGACAGCACCGCCAGTGCACAGCGGCGAAACAAGGCGTGCAGGGTTGCATTGCCACCGCGGCACAGGGCGTTGACCTCGCGCTGCGAGAGAATGGCGAGGCTAGACTCGGGAGCGACCGTGGCATGGGCCATCACGCGACCGTCGTCGAACAGAGCATGGGATCGATCAGACATGGATTATTGTGTCGATTGGCCTGAATAGTTGATGTTGATTCCGAAAATCCTATACTATTTCTCTCAAGATCAGCATATTAAACGATCATTATGAGATCGTAGATCCGATAAGCCTGATAATGGGCTTATTTGGCGAGAGATCGGAGGTCATCAGACATGAAAAGCGGAACCCGTTCGGAAGGTTGGAACGACCTGGTCGAGGAGCTCAAGCAACTGGAATCCTTTTTCCCTCTGCTCGGTGCCGATAGCGAACGGGATGAACTGGAAGAAGAAGTCCAGGAGCTGGAGGAGTT
Organism: Pseudomonadota bacterium; assembly: GCA_031418675.1. GTDB lineage: Bacteria > Pseudomonadota > Gammaproteobacteria > JADJYF01. The sequence continues at coordinate 23,728 of JANOXY010000052.1, read as the reverse complement.
GATCGCGGCCGCCGGGGAACCCGAAGACGAGCACTCACTGCGCGCACTCAGCTTCCTGCAAACCGAATTGGCGCGCAAGCGCGCCATGCTCGATCACATCTTCTAGTCTTCCAGCTGTTGCTGATCGCGGCCCCTGGCGCGGACACTCTCCAGGCACCCTGCCCCGCCCCGATCTCGGAACGCTTTCAGATTTCGCGCTTGGCCAACCAGGCTGCAAAATCCGCCCCCACTTCCCCATGTTTCAGTGCCAGGTCGACAGTCGCCTGCAGATAGCCGAGCTTTGATCCGCAATCGTAGCGCGTACCCTTGAACTGGTAGGCCAGTACGCGCTGGGTTTCGAGCAAGGTCGCGATACCGTCGGTCAGCTGAATTTCGTTGCCGGCGCCGCGCTTGGTGTTGGCGAGGATGCCCATGATCGCCCCCGGCAAGATATAACGCCCCACCACCGCCAAAGTGCTGGGTGCGAGCTCTGGCTTCGGTTTCTCGACGATGCTGGTGATGCGACTCAACCGGTCGTTGATGACCTCGGTGGCGACGATGCCGTATTTATCGGTGTCTTCCCGCGGCACCGGTTGCACGGCAATGACCCCGACTTCGTGCTGCTCGTACATCTCCACCATCTGTTTGATGCAGCCTGTTCCATGACCGTCAATAAGGTCATCGGCCAGCAGCACCGCAAACGGCTCGTTGCCAACGGCCGGGCGTGCGCAAAGCACCGCATGCCCCAGGCCCAGGGGCTCGGCCTGGCGGATGTAGGTGCACGACACATGGCGCGGCAGGATAGTGCGCACGATGTCGAGCAGCTTCTGCTTATTTGCCTTCTCCAGCTCGTTTTCAAGCTCGTAGGCTTTATCGAAATGATCTTCAATGGAACGCTTGGTACGTCCGGTGACAAAAATCAGCTCTTCGATGCCCGCTTCCACCGCTTCTTCAGCGGCGTACTGGATCAGCGGTTTGTCGACAACCGGCAGCATTTCCTTGGGATTGGCCTTGGTCGCAGGCAAGAAGCGCGTGCCGAGACCGGCGACAGGAAATACGGCTTTTCTGACTTTCATGGGGATCAAGAGCTCCTGTTGGATTTGATTCGATTATTGGGGGCGGTGTGCGAATAAATTCGCACCTACAGGGCAATCCGATCCTTGTAGTGCACGCAGGCGGTCCGGCAGACGTTATGTAGCGCATGAACCGCAGCGGCGCAGCGCTCAAACGTTGCGATTAAACGCAATGACATTGGCGGCCTCGCTACTTCCGGGCTGGATGACGCTCAGATCCGGCACTGCCTGACGCAGCAGGCTGGTAATCTGAACTTCATCGAAGTTATCGACGGCACGCGCCAGTGCGGTCAATAGATCCTGCAGCTGGCGCGGATCAACTTCGACGTGCTGTGCGAGTTGCATTTTGTCGTGGCTGGTAGGCGTCAGTCGTTCGCTATCCAGGAATAGTTCTTCGTTCAGCTTCTCACCCGGTCGTAAGCCGGTGTAGACGATTTGTATATCCGCGCCGGGCTCACGCCCTGACAGCCGAATCATTTGTTCGGCGAGATAGGTGATGTTGACCGGCTCGCCCATCTCCAGGACAAAAATCTCGCCGCCACTGCCGATGGTTGCTGCTTGCAGGATCAGCTGGCTCGCCTCGGCGATGGTCATGAAGTAACGACGCGCCTCGGGATGGGTGACCGTCACCGGGCCGCCCTGCGCAATCTGCTGCTGGAACAAGGGCACAACACTGCCGGCTGAACCGAGCACATTGCCAAAGCGTACAGTGATGAACTTGGTCGTGGCGCGGCGTTTGCGTGTCTCGCAAAGAAGCTCGGTCAAGCGTTTAGTCGCGCCCATGATGCTGCTCGGTCGCACCGCCTTGTCGGTCGAAATCAACACAAAGCTCTCACTGCCATGGCGCTCGGCGGCATCGACCATTTCGAGGGTGCCAAACACATTGTTGCGCACCGCTTCGCGCACCTGGGTCTGCAGAATAGGCACGTGTTTATAGGCCGCCGCGTGCAATACCAAGGCCGGTTTACAGCGCGCAAATACATGTTCGACGGCGGCGCTGTCACACACATCGCCCAATACGAACTCCAGCGTGCTGTGGGGATAGCTTGCGCGCAATTCGCGCTCGATGAGATAGAGGTTGTGTTCGGACTGCTCAAAAACGACCAGACGCCCGACCCCCAAGGCCACCAACTGACGACACAGTTCCGAGCCGATCGAACCACCGCCGCCACTGACCAGCACCACACGACCAGCGAGGTTGGCTTGTACTTTCAACCAGTCAAGCACCACCTTGTCGCGTCCCAGCAGATCGTCAATTTTTACTTCACGCAGTGCATTCATGCTGGCGCGACCGGACACCATGTCGTGCAGTTGCGGCAGTGTGCGGAAGGGTTTACCGCTAGCCTCACAGCGTTCGACGATACGCCGCATCTGCGGGCTGCTGGCGGTCGGTATGGCAATGATGATGATGTCCGTATCGCGACGCTGCACAACTTCGGCAATATCATCGATGCGACCCAACACCGGCACACCGTGGATGCGTGAACGCGCCAGGCGCGCGTCATCATCGACGATCCCAACCGGTAGATAGCTGCCACCGCGCAGCATTTCGCGCACCACGCTTTCGCCCGCTTCGCCACCGCCGACCACCAGCACACGCGTTGCGGCTGTGACGCTGCGCAGGTCGAAAGAATGATCCTTCCACAGACGAAACGCGAGCCGCGGGCCACCAAGCAAGGCCACCAGAAACAACGGGTACAGCACGAACATCGAGCGCGGGATATTGACCAGACGACTGATCAAGAACAGCGCCAGGCCGATGCAGACCGTGCCGAGCACCGCCGCGCGGATGATGTTCCAGAGATCCTGCAGACTCGCAAATCGCCACAATCCGCGATACAGACCAAACCGCCAGGCGAGTACCGCCTGCACGGTCACAACGGTTGGCAAGGACAACAGGCCGGCCTGGATCAGTGGCGTCGGCGGCAGGGAAAAATTGAAACGCGCGAACAATGCCAGCATCCACGCCAGTGCGATGGCAGTGAGATCATGCAAGATAATCTTGAGTCGTGGCGTAAGGGACACCGGTCGCGTCATCGTCTAATTTGTATGCGGGCTGTTAAATCTTGCCTGCGCACATCGGGCGCGCAACCACAGCCAGATGATAGCAAGAAGCCCATACACGAACACCGCCGGCATCACACCAGCAACGACACTCCACGCAGCGCCTGGCCAACACAGCCCGATGAGCACGGTGGCCAAAGCGCCGGCCACACGCGCAGGCGACCACCCGCGTAATACCAGTTGTTGATAAACATGTTCGCGATGAGCACGCCATACCGCCGTACCGCGCAGCATACGCGTGAGCAGCGTCAGGCTTGCATCGATCACAAACGGCGCAACCAGGATCAGTGCGGGCCAGGGTGGGTGGCTGGATTGTGCGCTCAGGATCACGAGCGCGGTGAGTTCAAAGCCGATGAAATAGCTGCCAACGTCGCCGAGAAAAATGTGTGCCGGGTGCCAGTTCCAGCGCAGAAACCCAGCCGTTGCGCCGGCCAGAGTGAATGCCGCCAAAGCGGCACCGCTCTGCATTGAGAGACTCAGCAGCACACCGAGCCCTAGACTCGCCGCCACTGCCTGCGTTGCCGCCAGGCCGTCAGCGCCGTCCATGAAGTTGAACAGATTCACGCCCCACAGCACCACTATGCACAGTAAGGTGCGTTCCATAACCGTCACTGCCGCCGGCAAGGCCAGCGTGACAAACAGCAGGGCCAGAATGCTCTGCACTGCCAGTCGCACCACCACACCGCGACCGACGCGATCATCCGCCCAGCCCAAAGCGGCAAAACCGCCGGCGACCAAGGTCATGACCGACCCGCTCTGCAAGCTCCAAGCTTGACTAACAAGCAGTCCCAGCTGTGCGCTGATGACCACGGCCACAATCGCCAGTCCACCACCGCGCGGCACTGGCCGGGTATGCAGGCTGCGTTCATTGGGGACGTCGATCACCTGCGCGCTTTGCAAGCGTGGGATGAGCAGCGCGGTCAAGGTGCTGCCGGCCAGCGCTGCGGCCACGGTCAAGCCCGTTGCCAGCCACAGATTCATGCTTGCGCCTGGCGCCAGGCGGCGCAGGTACGCGCCATAGCCGTGTTGAACGCTATCGCTGGTTGCCAACCGAGTTCCGCACGGATAGCGCTGGCATCCACCACCAGGGAATCGGTCAGGCGCCGCACACTGCCACCGATCAGCGGCCAACGCGCAAGCAGCTGCAAACAAAACGTCGGCAGCGCAAACAACCTGGCCTGCACGCCGAGGCCATCGGCCAAACTGCGCACCAGCTCCGGCGTTGAAACCTCGCCGTCGGCAATGGTGTAACAGCGCACGCCGGGCGCCGCTACGCCCAATGCACAGACCATCGCGTCGAGCAGGTTCTCGACATAAATGAGACTGCGGAGATTGTCGATGCCAGCGCAGGGCAAAGGCACACGGCGTGCTAACAATTCCATGAGGCGCAGCAGATTACCCTTTTGGCCAGGACCATAGACCAGCGGCGGACGCAGGATCGTCAGTGCGCCTGCGCTGTGCAGCCACAACGCTCGCAGCGCCAGCTCCGCCGCCAGCTTGCTGCGCCCGTAGTCATCTTCCGGCATAGCGGCATCGCTGGCCGAGTAGGCATGCATACGGCCGTCGTTGCGACGGGAGGATTCACCGTTGACCTTAATCGAACTGAGATAGACAAACCGTTCAATACCACAGGCGAGTGCCGCCGTGGCAACCCGCACGCTGACGTCGACATTAATGGCGCGAAAGGATGCAGCGCATGCACCACGCGTACCGTCGTGGGTCAGCGCGGCGAGATGCACCACCGCGTCGTTGTCCGCAATCAGCGCGGCCCAGTCAGGCACCTTAGTGAAGTCACCAACAGCGTGCACCCGTGCCGCGCCCGGCAGCTGGGTGACGTCACGCGTCACGGCCGTCACCGCCACGCCCCTTACAGCGAGGTGGGCACATAGTGCGCGTCCGATAAAACCACTCGCGCCGGTAACCAGCACCCGCTGCAGACCACCCTTACCCACTGCGTCAACGTCGAGTTTTATGCTCATGGCGCATTGCGCAGACGCTGATACAAGGCCAGCGTTTGCCCTGCGATTTGATCAAGCGCGAACTGATTCTCGACTTTCAGCCGCGCGGCCCGTGCACAGGCCGTGGCCAGACTGGGTGTGTCCAACATGCGTAATATGGCCTGGACCAAGCTTTCGACATCCCGTGCCGGGACCAACAAGCCGGTTTCACCGTCGCGACAGATTTCACGACAGCCCGGCACATCGGTGGCGATCAAGGGCCGCGCACAAGCTGCTGCTTCCAGTAGTGCGCGCGGTAGACCCTCACGATAGGACGGCAGACAGACGATGTATGCCGCAGCATAAACCGCCGCCATATCGCGCTTATGACCCCACCACTCGATGTTGCCCGCAGCGACCCAGGCCGTCAGGTCGTGCGTCTCAACGGCGCCAGGATTGGCCACGTCGTGGGCACCGACCAAAGCAAATCGCACCGCAGGCCGCAGACGTCGCACCCGTTCGGCTGCGGCAACAAACTCGTAGACACCCTTATCGCGTAATACTCGCGCGGGCAGAATGATCAGCGCATCGTCAGCCGGCGGCAGCGGCGTGGCGGGAAATTCATCGAGGTCAAGACCCGCGCCAGCGATGATGCTGGTGCGCGTTGGGTCGGCGATGCCGTTGGCCTGCAGCAGGGCGAGATCATCTTCGTTCTGCACCAATAGCCAGGTATCAGGGCGACCCGCCACCCAGGCCAGAAGATGCACAACCAGTGGTTTTAATAGCCGCGCGAGTCCGGCACGGGATGAAAATACATAACCCAGGCCCGTGAAGGCCAGCAGGGCCGGACATGATCTCGACAAACAACAGCGCGCCAAGCTCCCCAGCAGGATGGGTTTCAAAGACACCAGATGGACGATGTCGGGAGCGACGTCGCGCAACACGGCCCGTAACGCCAGCAACAAACGCAGATCACGCCAGGGATAGGTCAAGGCGCGCTCAAACGGCAGCGCGATGAACTCCAGGCCTTCGGCTGCGATGGCGGCAGCCCGATCGCTTTCCCGTGCCGCGATCACCACCCGCCAACCGGCATCACGTGCGCGGCGCGCCAGCCCGAGACGATGGGACATGAAATACCAGTCCTCGGTCACCACAAACAACAGACAGGCACGCGGCGCCGATGGATGTCGATTCACGCGCCTACACTCCAGCGCTCACGCCACGACTCAAACATGAGGATGGCCCACAACACATGTTGGTGATTGCGCCGCAACGACTGATGCTCCTTCCACAACCGCGCCACCAGCACATGATCCAACATACCCGCACGACGCAGTCGCTGCTCGCTCAACATATCGCCCGCCCAGTTGCGCAAAGCACCGCGCAACCAGCTATCCATTGGCACCGCAAAGCCTGCCTTGGCGCGGTCGGTGAGGGCCGGCGGCACATAACGCGCCAGCACTTCGCGCAATACCCACTTCGAAATGCCGTCACGCAACTTCATGTGCGGTGGCAACCGCCACGCCAAGGTCACGACGTCGTTATCGAGGAAAGGCACGCGTGTTTCGAGGCTGGCGGCCATGGCGGCCCGATCCACCTTGGTCAGAATGTCACCGGGCAGATAAGCGAGTGTGTCGGCCAGCATCATGGCGCTGGCGTCGTCGAGATGCGGTGGCAAGGCTAAGCGACTCAGCGCGCTGCCTGTCGGGACTCCCAATACCAGGCCGCCGCTGTGGCCAAGTTCGGCCGCCGCGTCATGCATGGCCGCGACATCAGCGGCGCAGGCAAGACGCGCGAACTTATACAAGCGATCACCCGGCGCCCCGTAACGCAGTCGCGCTGGTAACAGCGGCGCCAGGTGGTGAAAAACACTATCCCAATGGGTCGGCGCGACGCTGACGATAGTCTTGACCAGCAGCGCGCGCAGCGGTGTCGGCAGGGCGCGCACCCGCCGCCACAGATCGAGTGCCCGACCATAGCGCAGATAGCCGCCAAACATTTCATCGCCGGCGTCACCGGTAATTGCAGTGGTGACCGCGGTGCGTGCCAGCGCCGCGACCAGCACGCTGGGGATTTGCGATGAATCGGCAAAGGGTTCGTCGTAGATCTCGGCGAGACGCGGGATCACGCTCAGCGCTTCGGCCGCACCGACCTGCTGTTCGGTATGCACGGTACCGAGATGGGCGGCGACTGCACGTGCATGGTGCGACTCGTCATAACCCTGCTCTGCAAAGCCAATACTGAAAGTGCGGACCGGCGTGCGCGAAACACGCTGCATGATCGCCACCAGCAAGGACGAATCAATGCCGCCCGACAACAGCGCGCCTAGCGGTACGTCGGCAACCATGCGCAGCTCCACCGCCCGTGTCAGACGCTCGTGCACGGCTTCGACAGCCTCAGCATCGTTCATGGTCGCCAGACCAAGTCCGATCTCGCTGCTTAAGGACCAATAGGCCTGGGAGCTCGGCAGGGCGCTCAAATCGTCACGTCGCAAGCTCAGTACATGACCTGCCGGCAACTTGGCCAAGCCACTGAAAATGCAGCGCGGTTCGGGTACGTAATTGCGCCGAAAATAGTCCGCCAGAACACTGCGGTCGACACTGGGCGTACGCCCACGCAAGGCCAACAGGGCTTTCAACTCAGAGCCGAACACCAGGTCACCATCGAGCACGCCGTAATACAGCGGCTTCTCGCCAAAACGATCGCGTGCAAGATGCAGTGACGCACTGGCGCGATCCCATAACGCGATGGCAAACATGCCATTCAAGCGCGGTAGCGTCGCAGCGAGACCATCACGCGCGATACTTTCCAGCAGCACTTCGGTATCGGACTGGCCACGCAGTTCTACGCCGGCGTCGTGCAGACTGCTGCGCAGCTGCGCGAAGTTATAGATCTCGCCGTTGTAACTGAGCACGTAACGACGGTCGCGCGAGTGCATGGGTTGCGCGCCGGCGGGCGAGAGATCGAGCACCGCCAGACGACGATGTCCTAACCACACACCGGCCTGCCGGTCATGCCATTCGCCCCGCGCGTCGGGCCCACGATGAGCGAGGGTATCAACCGCACGACTGGCTAAAACCGCATCAACGCCGCGCCCTGCCGCGCCCACCAACATGCCCACGATGCCGCACACCGCTAGCGGCCCTGCGTGCTGGCAGCGCCCAGCACAGCGCGATAGGCGGCCGCGTAGCGCGCCACTGTTGTCGCCAGGCTGAACCTGGCGAGCACGCGCGCGCGCGCCTGTGCACCCATCGTTGCCCGTTGTGCGGCGCTGCTGAGCAGGACCTCGAGCAAAGCTGCAGCCAAAGCTTCCGCGTCACCTGCGATAACGATGCGGCCACTATCGCCGTCTTCACCGATCATCGTGGCCACATCACCCACTGCGGTCGCCACAAACGGCACAGCGCAGGCCATGGTCTCCACGATCACATTGGGGAACGCCTCGGTACGCGACGACAACACACCCACATCCAGTGCCGCCAGCAGCGCGGCCATATCGTTGCGAAACCCCAGCAGATGGAAAGCTTGCGCTCGCCCGGTGGCTGCGATCATGGATGCGAGCGGCGCATTACCGCCATGCATACCCTCCCCACACAATACAAAGTGCGCGTCAGGACAGCGGGCCAGGACCAGCTTCGCTGCCGCACACAACAGCGCGTGATCTTTGTCGATGTGCCAGCGCGCGGGCATGCCTATCAGCAGCGTGTCAGGCGCCACGCCGAGTTCGCGCCGCAGATGCGCACGTGCATCCTGATCAGGATGGAACTGTATGCAGTCGACACCATTGGGTATGACTTCCAGCAGGGCCGCAGGAAAGCCGCTCGCCAGGCGCGCACGCTGCGCGGCTTCGGCGCAACAGATCACCCGGCTCGGTACACGACTGGCGAGCGCGGCACAGAGCCGCAGGATCAGGCGCGTAGTAAACGCCATGTCGCGCCGATCGCCGTCGGCCTGATGCACGCCCCACAATACCGGCACGCCGAGGCTATAGCGCGCGATCAGGCCACCGATCAAATCGGCGTGACACAGCCAGGTCTGGACCAGATCCGGCGCAAAACCCCGCAGTGCGCGCCGTAGCGCGAGCACACCACGCGGCAGATCACCTGCGCCGCGCAGGCCCAGCTCAAACAGCGGAATGTTCAGCCTGCGCAATTGTTCAGCAATCGGGCCACCGGCCGTCAATGAAAAAACCTGCAACTCATAGCCGGCCGCGGCCATCGCCGCGCATAAACGGGCCAACATGAATTCAGCACCACCGCCACCAAGGCCAGTGATGACATGGGCGATACGCATGCTCATGCGGCTTGCCGATGACCTGACAACACGCCAAGCACGGTGCAGATCCTCAACATTCCGCAACCAACCGCGCGGCGATGTCGCGCCAGTCGAAATGCGCTTGCGCGTAGGCACGCGCCAGCTGGCCGAGTCGCGCAAGTTCATCGCGCCCCAGCGCCGTCACCTCATGGATGACGCGCGCCAGATCAGCGGCATCGTCGGGTGTATGGGTAAACAGCCAGCCTTGTGCCTCAAGCTCAACGATGCCCGGGAGCCGCGCTGCGATCACTGGTTTACCGCAGCCGGCGTAGTCCCGGATCTTGATGGCCGACGAGCCGATCTCGCTATTGCGGCGCCAAGTGTAGGGCGCCAGCCCAATGTCGAAATCGTTGATGACGGCGGCGGCCTGTGCGGCGGGGATACGTCCGAGGAAACGTACCCAGGTGTCCAAACCGAGGACAGCGCTGTGCTGGTGCAGCTCATCGGCTAACGGGCCATCCCCGGCAATCAATAATTCCAGCCGATGGGTGAGCGGCAGCGCGTGCAGCGCCGCCAGCGCAGTGGCTACGCCTTGCCAGGGATTCAACAGGCCGATAAATCCCAGCCGTAGCGGTCCTTGACGACTGGCGCCATCGGTCCTCGGTTTGAATTTCTCGAGGTCGACGCCATTGCCGAGCACAAACAGTCGCTCGCGCGGACAGCCTCCCTCGCACAGCAGGTGCGCGAGTTCGACGGTCACACAACGCGAACGGTGGGCGCAGCGCGCGGCGGCGATCTGGCTCCAGCGATCCAGTGCGCTCATGACAGCACCGCCGCCCCGCACCCGTCGTTCGCTGGCGGTCCAGCCATTGTGTTCAACCACCACTCGCATCCCGAGCAGTCGCGCCAGCAGCACCTGCACCAGGCAGAACAAGCTGACACGCACGTACAAAGTCTGCATGCGCCACAAGAAACGCGCATAAACGATGACCGGCAATTGCCACAGGCCATCAAACGATCCCGGCAAACCGAATCGGGTGCCCGAGACCGTGAGCACGACGTGCGGTGCGAGCCCCTGCACCGCCGCGGCCGCGCCAGCCCGCGCCGGCGTCATCATGCGTACACGGTGACCGGCGGCAATAAAGTTGCTGAGCAAGGCCGACTGATGACCGGCATCACCTTCGCCGCGGCCAAAGTCGACGAGGTTACTTAACAGCACATGTTTAGGCGCAGTAGCAGCAGGCCTCATCACAAAGCCCCGTAGAGCATCAGCAGTTTTTTACTCTGGGTCTGCCATTCGTAGCGGTCCCTGAGCACCGCCAGGCGCGCGGCATTGGGGCGCAATTGCTGACGACGTTGATATACATCGCGCATGCCGTTAGCAATCGCCTCGCTGTCGTCACCACGGACGACCACACCGTTGCCCGCCTGCTCGATAAAGCGCCGCTGTTCCGGTAGATCCGAGGCGCAGATCGGCAAACCAGCGAAGGTCGCTTCGAAGAGTTTGTTGGGCAAACAATAGCGATAGCTCAAACACGCGTCCTGGACCAGGACCACGGCCAGATCCGCCGAGCGTATGAAATCCACTACTTCAAACGGCGCAACCGCGTCGACCAGATGCAGGCGCGCCGCCGCACCCAAAGCCTGGGCGCGTGCGCGCAGATCCGCGGCGAAAATGGGGTCACGCGCGCCGACGCAGGCCAGATGCAATTGCGGCCACTTGTGCAACACCGGCAACACCTCGTCCACACCGCGCTGCGGCGCAAGGCGTCCGACGTAGACCGCCAGCGGTACTTCTTCGTCCAAGGCCAGACTCGCGCGCAGACCCTGGCGCGCGGCCCGCTGCTCGGCCAGATTGGGGCAGTTCATGATCACCACTGGCAGAGGGATACGGCATGTCCGGGCAAGATGCTGGGCGATGCTATCGGAGACCGTGATGACACCTGCAGCGCGTGTGATCAGACGTGATTCTAGCCAGCCCAAAACGCGGCTCTCGAGCGCCGAGAGCCCAATGCTGTGGCGTTCGAGTTCGTGGGCATCGTAAACCAGACGCGCGCCCGAGCGCTGCGCAAGCGCGACGCCGGCGAGCAGTGTTTCGAGATCGTGGGCGTGCACCACCTGCATGGACTGTCCGACACAGGCGCGCAATACAACACGCCGGATCACCGCGTAACGCAGTAGTTTGAGCAGCAGGCGCAGCGGGCCGTAACTCATCCAGCGCGCTGCGCGCTGCGGTGTTAGCGCGGGTGGCGCAGCCGCCGTGGATGCGGGCGGCGGCGCAGTGCCCCCACGCAAACGCCTGATCAACGCTTGAATCCAGCGCGGCAGCGCCGCCAGCACGGACAGATCAATCCGTTGCAGATACACACCATCCTGCAACGCATCGCCAAGCGCTCCATGCTGGTTGTCGCAGCACACGCTGACCCGATAGCCAGCCTGATTGAGCGACTGCGCCTCTTTCAGCACCCGTGTGTCGTTAACGCAGGTATTGCCGAGCAGCATCAGGACAGCATCGCCCTCGGTCACGGGCATGTGCGCGCGCAGCTTGTTTGTTAGGGGGTCGCGCAATGGGATCATTGCGGCTCTGATGCAGGCATGGGGCGCTATTGTGGCACGGTCTAAGGCAGCTCTGGAATCACGCGCATACCGGCAGCGTTTACACTACGCACCGAGCATCCCGCAGTGACGGCCATCCTGAATATTCGCAAACTCCACGCTTGCCCACCAAGCAGCCGCGCCCGGCGCCGGTTACGCCGATGACGCGGGTGGTTATGGCGGTCAATAACGCCGGCAGCAACGACTATCGCGTAGTCAAGAGCGCCGAGATCCTGGCGAGCGCCGGTTATGACTGTGTCGTGGTCGGCCTGCAGAGCGGTGATCTGCCGAGCCACGAAACCATCAATGGCGTGCGCTACGTGCGAGTCGCCATGGCCCGCAGCCGCTGGGCACTGTTACCGGCCCTGGTGCCGGGTGGCGCCCTGTTATGGCACTGGCTGTGCAAACTGAGACCCTCGTCAGTGACCGGCGCGCTTGCGCAGCGCTTCACCGGCGCGCACAAAAAGCTGTCAGCGGCACACAGCACAGACCCGCCGCGCGATGGGCTGCCCGCCTGGTTGCGCCGCCGCTTGCATAATTTTCGACCCGCCACCGTGCCGTTCAGCGTGCGCCTGCTGTTTGCGCGTTATCTGCAAGCCTATCTGCCGGTGCTGATCGTACTCGATGCGGACATCTACCATGCCCACGAACTGTGGATGCTGGAAAGCTGCGCAGTGGCAGCCCGCGCGCGCAGCGCCAAGCTGTTCTACGACTCCCATGAACTCGAGCCCCATCGCAACCTTGATTGGTGTGCCGCTTCAAATCGGCGACGCATCCGCTATGAGGAGCGTTACATCCGCGCGGCCGACGTGGTGTTCACCGTTTCACCGGGTGTCGCCCGCGAACTGCAGCGCATCTATGGTTTGCCAAGTGTCGGCCTGTTGCGCAATACACCGTGGCTGGCACGCTTGCGGCCCGCAGCTCGCAGTCTGCGCGCAATGCTGGCGCTCGCAGACGATGTACCGCTGGTCGTCTATACCGGGCTGGTCACCAACAATCGCGGGCTTGACCTGGTGTTACGTGCGCTGGTCACCCTGCCCGCCTTTCATGTCGTCATGATCGGCCCGGCGGAGCCCAAAACCGCGGCAAGCTTAACAAGCCTGGCGACTGAACTCGGAGTCGACGCGCGCGTGCATACGCTTCCGCCCGTGCCACCCGAGGAGTTAATCGACTTCATCGCAAGTGGTGACGTGGCGGTCATCGCCCTGCCAGATGTGTGCCTGAGCTATCGCCACGCGCTACCCAACAAACTATTCGAAGCGCTGTTTGCCAACCTGCCGCTGGTAACTTCAGACCTGGAAGACATGCGCGATTTTGTCCTGGGCCACGGCCTGGGCGAGGTTTTTGCGCAGGGCAACGTGACGGCCTTAAGCGCCGCCCTGCGCCTGGTCGTGGCGCAGCGCGCGCGTTATGTCGATAGCGAGCAACGCAAAGAACTGTGCCAACGCTTGAGCTTCGAGCGCGAAGCGGCCGGCTTGCTGGACTGTTATCGCATGCTCGCCGCGCAGGTATCTGCCAACAAAGCGTGAGGGATGCCGATCACGGCCTGGGCAAAACCGGTCAGGCCAACGGCCACAGGGTGCAGCACAGGGTTTGCAACTTGCGCTCATAGCGCTGACCGCCGACCTGGTATTTGTTCAGCTCCGACAAACTACTACGCAGCGCCGCCGCCTATTGGTGAGACTCACGTCCTGTCACACAGCATCGACCGCCGCCACTACGGCGCCGACGATAGTGTCGAGCTCAGCGTCAGTGAGAAAGGGATGCATAGGCAGGCTCATGACCCTCTCAGCAGCGCGCTCTGCGATCGGGAAGCTGCCGCGGGAGCCGACCCCCAGGTTGGCGAATACCGGTTGCAGATGGAGCGGTACCGGGTAATGCACTGCGGTCGGAATGCCGGCGGCGGTGAGCTTGTTGATAACCGCGTCGCGCTTGTCTACTTGCACGGTGTATTGCGCATAGACACTGGTGTTATGCGCTTCGATGTGGGGCGGGGTGAAGTGCGCGCCGGCTGCTTCGAAGCGTGCGCTATAAGCTGCGCCGAGACGTTCGCGCGCGGCGACTTCGGCCGGAAAGCTATCGAACTTCGCCAACAGGATGGCGGCTTGCAAGGTATCGAGTCGGCCGTTCACGCCCAGCACGGGGTGGTGATAGCGTCGATCCTGGCCGTGCACGCGGATTTCGCCCATGCGTTTGGCCAAGGCGGCATCGGTGGTGAACAAAGCGCCGCCATCGCCATAACAGCCGAGCGGTTTGGACGGGAAAAAGCTGGTACTCCCGATGAGCGACAAGCCGCAGGAACGACGCCCTTTATAACTCGCGCCGAAGCTCTGCGCGGCATCCTCGATGACACTCAAGCCATGGGCAGCAGCAATGGCGTTGATTTCGTCCATCGCTGCGCACTGCCCATAGAGACTGACCGGCATAATGGCCCGTGTGCGCGGTGTGATCGCCGCTTCGATGCGGGCCGGATCGATATTGTAGGTGCGCGGATCAATGTCGACGAACACCGGTTTCGCGCCGAGCAGCACGATCATTTCGGCGGTCGCAATAAAGGTGAAAGGCGAAGTGATCACTTCATCGTCACGGCCGATGCCCAGTGCCATCATGGCAATCATGAGCGCCTCACTACCGTTGGCAACACCAATGCAGTGCTCAACACCAACATAGGTGGCGAGACGCTGCTCGAGCTCGGCAATTTCCGGGCCCATGATGTAGCGGCCATGATCGAGTACGCACTGGATGCGCGCGTCGATAACACCCTTCAAATGCTGGTACTGGGTTTTGAGATCGATAAATTCCATCGCTGCTCCGTCGATCCTACGCTGCTCACGGGACCCTGCTGCCGGGAGATCTGCGCTGATTCAAGCCGTGTTGACTATACGCACGCGCCCCACTGCGAGCACATAGCGCTCACCGCTATGGCGGCAGGTGCATTCACCCTCGCCGCTGCGCGGCAAGTCGAGTCGTTCACCAAAACGACTCATCCAACCCAGCAGGCGGCCGGGCACACCACCGATCAGGGCGAAGTCCGGCACGTCTTCGCGCACCACCGCGCCGGCGGCAATGAAAGCGTACTGACCGACGGTCACGCCGCAGACGATAGTGCAGTTGGCGCCGAGCGTGGCGCCGCGCCGCACCAGGGTGTCGCGGTATTCATCCTTGCGCGAGACTTCCGCACGCGGATTGTAGACGTTGGTAAACACCATGCTCGGCCCGCAGAACACGCCGTCCTCAAGTGTGACATTGTCGTAGACCGAGACATTGTTCTGAATCTTGCAGTGGTCGCCGATCGTCACCCGATTGCCGACGTACACATTCTGACCGAGTGAACATTCGCGGCCGATACGCGCGCCCGCACTGACATGCACCCAATGCCAGATGCGCGTGCCTGCGCCGATGGTGGCACCGTCGTCGATTATTGCGGTGGTATGTGCCGTGTAATCGACCATTGCCCGTCCTCAGTGTTCGAGTGGCAAGGAAACCCGGCGACCATCGCGTGCCGAGGTGTAGATGGCGATCAGAGTTTCCAGCGAGCGCAGACCCTCGCGACCGTCGGTTTCAGCCTTGGCCTGGCCACGCAGAACATTGATGACGTTGTCGTAATAGGCCGGATGGCCGACACCATAAACCGAGGTGGGGCTGTAATTGGCATCGGTGATCGCCGCGTCGTCGTCGTGCCGCTCGGCAAACTCCCAATGTTTGATCTCGTTGACCGCTACCCCACCCACCACCGCCGTGCCTTTTTCGCCGAGGATGGTGATCGAGCCCTCAAGATTGCGCGGATAGGTCAGCATCGTCACATTAACCGAGCCCAACGCGCCCGAGCGCCATTTGATATTGGCGACACCGGTGTCTTCCACTTCGATATTGCGCTCGAGAGTCGCCGTATAGGCGTGCACGCTCTCGATCGGACCGACCAGCCAGTCGAGCAAATCGACGTAGTGGCTGGCCTGATTCATGAACGCGCCACCGTCAAATTCCCAGGTGCCGCGCCACGGCGCTTGATCGTAGTACTCCTGCGGGCGGCTCCAGAAGACGTTGACGTTGACCATGTAGATGCGGCCGAAGCGGCGCTGCACAACAGCACGCTTTAAGTGCTGCAAGGTCGGGTTGAGACGATTCTGTTTGATCACAAACAGATGCACGCCTTGCTCGTCGCAGACCGTGACCATGCGCTTGCCGTCGACCAGACGTGTCGCCATGGGCTTCTCGGTCACCACGTGGCGGCCAGCGCGCGCGATCTCCATGGCATGTTGCGGATGCAGACCACTGGGCGTGCACAGCACCATCACATCGGCCTCGGTGTGCTTCAACAAATCGCTTATGGCGTTGTAACCCGGCACGCCGAGTTTGGCCGCGCTTGCCTCCATGAGCTTGGCATCGGTGTCGCACACCGCCACCAGTTCGGCCCGTTCACGATGGGCCGCCAGCGCTTCGAAATGACGCTCAGAGATACGCCCGCAGCCAACCACTGCAAAGCGGATTGGCCGGTCATTGATGATGTACGGTGCTCGATATTCCATAGATTTGAGCTCAACCTCGGCCCTAATGCGCTAGATATTGTGCCATGGGTAGCAGGTCAGGGCGATCAGTCGTGGTCGCGTAACGATGCTGCCCGCGCTGTGGCGCTGTGACGCGCCGTCGCGTAGCCCGACGGCGGCACGCGGCCCAGCACCACCGCCGCAAGATCGTTTTCGATCACACGCGCAATAGCATCGGTGGTATGTACCGCGTCCCAGAAGTTGCTATCACTACTGGTCAGTGCCGAGACCTGCAAATAATCCAGCGTCACCAGGTTGGGTAAATCGGCCAGCAGCGCGGCGCTGCGTCCTTTGCACTCGGCCAGATTGGCCGACATATTTTCCAGGTAATGTCGGTGCACCGGCGGATACAGCAGCACGATGCGGGTCGTCGGGGGCAACTGGGCAAGCAGGTTACGCATGGCTGGCAGCAGCGGATAGCGCCAGTCTGGCCGCGTCAGACTGGGTTCGGTGTTTTGTCCTGCATCGCGACCAGCGCGGCTTTTATACAGGCGGCGGTGCACGGCGAGCGGGTCATAACGGCCAAAATCACGGGTGAAATCCCGATAACCATCGAGCCGGTACTTGGCTTCGCGGCGGCCCGTGAGCAGCTCGGCCATGCGCACCGCGTCTTCCAGCGCCTTGTCGTTGAAGAGATAAAGCAAATCATTCCAGCGATGGTCGTCATACATCCATTCGGGAAAAGCGCGAAAGGTGTAGTTGGCCGGATCGGGCTTGCGATTGCACCAGGTACCATCGTTGCCCAGCACCACCAGACGCGGCTGCGGGTGGTGACGCAGAAACACCTCGAACAGGCGCGCCTGTTCGTAGGGTGTGGCGGAATTCATCGCCAGATTCACCACGTGCGTGCCGAGCGCGGCATCGAGCTGCTGCGGGTCAAGCAGACGCATGGTGGAAGTGCCGACCACGGCACTGTCGAATTGCGGCAAACGCGCCAGCGCGGGGTAAGCAAAGCGCTGATTGGTCGACACCGGCGCGCGCGCCAAGGCCGGCGAAAAAGGTACGTCCATATACGGGTCAAGCACCAGGATGAAGGCGTAGATGGCCAGCCCCATGGCGCTGAGGCTCGCCAGCAGTACACCGATGTAGCGCTGCCACTGCATCTCAGAACTGGAAGTAAATGAATTCGACGCCGCGACCCTGGCCCACACGCAACACCGTCACCAGCACGATCAAAGCGAGCGGCATCGCCAGCCACGGGCGATACAAGCCGTTCAAGCGCGACAGCGTCAGATTGGTCGGGCCAATAAGTGCCAGCGCTGCTGCCAGGGCCAGCATCAGCCAGCCATCGTCATCGGCCAGCCCGCGGCCACCTTGCGCCGCCATGGCGCTGAGCATACGTGCCGCGCCGTGAAAGTCGTCGGCGCGAAACAACACCCAACCCACGATCACAAACACCATGGTCAGCAGCCAGCCCAAGGGCGCCGGCAGCGCTCGGCCAAAACCTGACCACCAGCGATTGCAACATACCGCCACCCCGTGCAGTCCACCCCAGGCCACAAAGGTCCAGCCCGCGCCGTGCCACAGTCCGCACAGCAACATCGTCAGCAAGGTTGCGCTATAGGCGCGCAGTGCGCCGCTGCGGCTGCCACCCAAGGGGATGTAGAGATAATCACGCAGGAAACGGGACAGCGTCATATGCCAGCGTCGCCAGAATTCGCGGATGCTGGTGGCGCGGTAGGGCGCGTCGAAATTGACCGGCAGCGTCAGACCAAACATCCCGGCCAGCCCGAGGGCCATGTCAGAATAACCGGAGAAGTCAAAATATAACTGCAGCGAATAGGCCAGCGCCGCTTGCCAGGCGGCTGCGGTACCGGGTGCCGTGTGGGCAAAGCCGGCATCGGCAACGGGTGCCAGGGCGTCGGCCAACCAGACTTTTTTAACCAGCCCGAGAGCGAACAGCAGCGCGCCACGCGCGATGAGTTCGCGATCGATATGTCTGGCTACGAGGTTGGTGAACTGTGGGATGAGCTCGTGGTGGCGGATGATGGGTCCGGCGATCAGATGCGGGAAAAAACACACGTAACAACCGAATTCGAGTAGACCGTAATCTGCGCGATGACCGCGCCGCAGGTCGAGCAGATAGGAGATCTGCTGAAAGGTAAAAAAGCTGACCCCGAGCGGCAAGATGATAGACCACGGCGTGAAAGGCGCACCCACCAGCCCGAATGCCGTCGCGACCAGAAAATTGGTGTACTTGAAGCTGGCCAATACCCCCAGATTAAACAACACCCCCGCCCAGATCAGTCGGTCTTGGGCATGCTGGCGATAGGCCTGCGCCAGGCTCCAGTTGACCAGGCCTGTGCCCAGCAGCAAGGGTAAAAAACGCACGTCCCACCAGCTGTAGAACAGCAGTGAACCGAGCAACAGCACCCACAGCCGCGCACGCCGGGTCGCGACGCAGTGGAAAGCAATTGCCGTCAACGGCAGGAAAACGAGCAGGAAAACTTGCGTCGTGAACAGCATGTTCGCCTAGCTCAGGTGCAGGTGCTGGGAAAAAGGCAAGGATGCGGAATTGACGGGCAAGACACGCGCACGCAGAGGTCAGGTTGCGCGCATCTTACCGCGTAAGCCCAGCCCCAGGGGCTGCCCGGCCGCCCAGGCTCAGCGCCCGATACAGTGGTAGGAAAAACCCATCGCTTCGACCGTGGCGCGCTCATAGACATTGCGTAGATCGATGAGCACCGGGCTGCGCAAACTGCGTTTGACACGCGCCAGGTCCATGCCGCGATACGCATTCCACTCAGTCAGCACCACCACCGCATCGGCACCGGTGCAGACCTCGTACATATCGTCGCAATAGTGCACCGCGCTGGGCAGATGGTGCCGTGCCTCGACCATGCCCTGGGGATCGTGAGCGCGAATACTGGCGCCCTTTTCCATCAAGGGCGGCAGAATGGACAAGGCCGGAGCGTCACGCATGTCGTCGGTTTCAGGTTTGAACGTCAGACCCAGCACACCGATGGTTTTACCGGCCTCCGAGCCACCCAGGGCGTCACGGATCTTTTTGATCATGCGCGCCTTCTGCGCGGCATTGACCTCAATCACCGCCTCGACAATGCGACAGCTCGAGCCATGCTCCTGAGCAATGCGCACCAGCGCCTGGGTATCCTTGGGAAAACACGAGCCACCATAACCCGGCCCCGGATGCAGGAATTTTGCGCCGATGCGGCCATCCATGCCCATGCCCTTGGCGACCGCGTGCACATCGGCGCCGACGGTTTCACACAGGGTCGAGATCTCGTTGATGAAACTGATCTTGGTGGCGAGAAAAGCATTGGCTGCGTATTTGATCAGCTCCGCACTCTCCAGATTGGTGATCAGGATCGGCGTCTCGCGCAGATTGAGCGGGCGATAAAGTTCGCGCAGCAGCTTTTCCGCGCGTTCCGACTCGACGCCAATCACGACCCGGTCGGGGCGCATGAAGTCGGCGATAGCCGCACCTTCGCGCAGGAATTCGGGATTTGATGCCACATCAAAATCGGCCGTCGGATTGGTCTCGCGCATGATGCGTGAGACATTGCGCGCCGTGCCTACCGGCACCGTCGACTTATCAACGATGACCGTATACCCATCGAGATGGCCTGCCACCTGGCGCGCCGCCTCATACACGTAGCTGAGATCGGCAAACCCTTCACCGCGCCGGCTCGGTGTGCCGACCGCGATAAATACCAGGTCGGCGCCAGCCACGGCCGGGCCGATGTCAGTGGTGAAGGTAAGTCGCCCGGTGCCGACATTGTGCGCCACCAGCGCAGCCAGACCCGGTTCGTAGATGGGCATTTGTCCGGCATGCAATTTGGCAATCTTGCCGGCGTCGACATCGACGCAGGTGACATCGGCACCAAATTCGGCGAAACAAGTGCCCGACACCAGGCCCACATAACCCGTGCCGATCATGACGACATTCATGAGCTCACAGTCTCCACAGCGTCACGCCGGTGGGTACCCTGCCGCGATCAAGTTTGCCCTTGACGTCGATGACGGCGCCCCGACCGCCCTCGAGACAGGCGCTGACCGTCGCCCAGGCGTCCTCGAGGTAATGATGATGGGGCACGGCGAAGACCACCACGCGCGCCGGCACGAGCTGCTCCATCGCCATCAGTTCGATGCCGTACTCGTGTTGCGCTTCAGCAGAATCGGCATAGGGGTCATGGGTTTGAACCTTGATGTCGTAGGTCTTCAACTCGTTGATGATATCGATGACGCGGGTGTTGCGCAGATCAGGCACGTTCTCCTTGAAGGTGAAACCCAGCACCGTGATCACAGCGCCTTTCACGGCTCCGCCCTGGCCAATCAACTGGCGGATCGCCTGCTGCGCCACATAACGACCCATGTCATCGTTAATGCTGCGTCCGGCCAGGATGACCTGAGGGATGTAACCGAGGATGGCAGCCTTGTGTGTCAGGTAATAGGGGTCGACACCAATGCAATGCCCACCTACCAGACCCGGATCGAACTTCAGGAAGTTCCACTTGGTCCCCGCTGCTGCGAGCACATCACGGGTATCGATGCCCATGCGATTGAAGATCAGTGCGAGTTCATTCATGAGCGCAATATTCAGATCGCGTTGTGTGTTTTCGATGACTTTGGCCGCTTCGGCAACCTTGATCGACGGTGCACGATGCACACCGGCCGTGACCACGCTTTCATAGACCTGCGCCACGATTTCGAGCACTTCCGGGGTTTGCCCCGACACCACCTTGGTGATCTTGGTGAAGGTGTGATCTTTATCGCCCGGGTTAATGCGTTCGGGCGAATAGCCGACAAAAAAATCCCGCCCGGCTCGCAAGCCCGACATGCGCTCCAGTACCGGCACGCAGTCTTCCTCGGTAGCGCCAGGATAGACCGTCGATTCATAGACCACGATGTCGCCCTTCTTGATGTGGGCACCGAGGGTTTCGGAGGCCTTGATCATGGGTGTCAGGTCCGGGCGTTTTGCCTCGTCCACCGGGGTTGGCACCGCCACGATAAAAAAATCGGCAGCGCTCAGATCGGCGGCGTTACAGGTAAAAACAATGTCACTGGTCTTGAGTTCCGCGTCCTCGATTTCCAGTGTGCTGTCGTGACCTGATTTAAGCTCCGCCACCCGCGCGGCGTTGATATCGAAGCCAATGGTGCGGGCGCTACGGCCAAAGGCCACCGCCACCGGCAGGCCAACGTAGCCGAGGCCAATGACCGCAATTTTTCGGTGATGCGCGCTCATGGGATCTTGTAATACTCCTTATACCAGGCAACAAAATTGGCGATGCCCTGTTTTATTGGGGTAGCTGGGCGGTAGCCGATATCTTCCACCAGGGCCGTGACGTCGGCATAGGTGTCGGGCACATCGCCGGGCTGCAGTGGCAGGAAATTTTTCTTCGCCTCGATGCCGAGGCTGTCCTCGAGTGCACCGATAAAATCCATCAGCGGCACCGGCGTGTTATTGCCGATGTTGTAGATGCGGTAGGGCGCTTTGGAGGTGCCCGGGTCGGGATGGTCGCTGTTCCAGCTCTCGTTGGCTGTCGCGACTTTGTCGAGACAGCCGATCACGCCATCAACAATGTCATCGACATAGGTGAAGTCGCGACGGTGGTTGCCGTAGTTGAACACGTCGATCGCCTCCCCGTTCAAAATCGCGCGGGTAAACAGAAACAGCGACATGTCGGGCCGGCCCCACGGCCCATATACCGTGAAAAAGCGCAGACCGGTTACCGGCAGCCCGTAGAGATGGCTGTAGGTGTGAGCCATCAGTTCGTTGGCCTTTTTGGTCGCGGCATACAACGACATCGGATGATCAACATTATCGTGTACCGAGAACGGCATGCGTGTGTTGGTGCCGTACACCGAACTCGACGACGCATAGACCAGATGCTCAACTTGCTTGTGCCGACAGCCTTCGAGGATATTCATGGTGCCGACGATGTTGGCGTCGATATAAGCGTGCGGGTTTTCGATGGAATAACGCACGCCGGCCTGGGCGGCGAGATGCACCACGCGCTGCGGCGCGACGGCGGAAAACAGCGCGGACATCGCAACCCTATCGGCGATATCGTATTTGTGAAAGCAGAAGTTGGCGTGTTTTTCGATGCGTGCCAAGCGCGCCATCTTGAGCGACACCGCGTAGTAATCATTGAGATTGTCGACGCCGACCACCTCGTCACCGCGCGCAAGCAGACGTTCACACAGGCGGGCGCCGATGAATCCGGCGGCGCCCGTGACCAGAATCTTCATAAGGTTTTGGGGTACTCGTAAAGTCGGCGTACTTTACACCGTCGGGCTTTATAGCGGTGTGAAAGCACCTGGCCTTAAATCTGTCCCCCATCACGGATCTGTTACCATCGTTCGACCTAGCGAGAAGGAGAACCCAGATGGCCGCGAACCAGGGCATGAGTGCCGATTCATTTACCGTCGATGTCGATAATCTGTACCGTGAAGAATCACTGACCGACTTGCGCGCGGCGACCATTCGTCACCTTATCCCGATCACCGCCGATGGTCGTGAAGATCCCTCGCGGCCACACCGTTATATCGGCGATACCACCCTGATGACCCAGATGGGCCCGATCCCCGTCCAGTTCCCGCTCGAGGCGCCTACCCTGGCCGAGGCATGCGCGCTATTTCCGGCGGGCATCAAGAGCGCCATCGAACGCCTGAACGAACGGGCTCGCGAAATGGCACGTGAAGAGTCGTCGCGGATCGTCGTGCCCGGTCAAGGTGGCCCTGGCCCGATGGGTGGAATACCTGGTCGCGCGGGAGGCAAGTTCATCCTCGAATAGGCCGGGTTGTCGCGGCCATCAGCGCGTCGGGCGACGGCCGGGTGAGCATTCCCCAGCGTAGTTTCGTGTGAATAAACAATGAGTGAGCCTGGCCTCGAAGTTCGTGGCCTGCGTGTTGAACGCGGCGAGCGTGTCCTGTTCCAAGCTTTGGATTTCGAAGCGCCATCCCACAGCATCGTGCATCTGCAGGGTGCCAATGGCAGTGGCAAAACCACACTACTCAAAACCCTGGCGGGGCTGGTCACGCCCGATGCCGGCTCGATTCATTGGCGGGGTGAACGCCTGGCGGACAGCGCGAATTTCCCCGCGATGCTGAACTATATCGGTCACCAGGGCGGACTGAATGCCGAATTGGACGCCTGCGAGAATCTCGAATTTATCGCGACCCTATGCGCAACACCGCGTCGCGCATCGGTCGTCGACGCGCTCAAAGCCCTTGATGCCGCGGCTTTTGCCACCCGCCCGGTGCGCTACCTGTCGGCTGGTCAGCGTCAGCGTGTCACCCTCGCGCGGCTGCTGCTGTTCGA
>JANOXY010000051.1:0-4858 GCA_031418675.1 Pseudomonadota bacterium | reverse complement strand
CGCGCGGCTGGCATCGGACGTGGCGTCATGGGCGCTTGCAGCGATGGTGCACACACATGCCGTTATTTGACGGTCGGCATCCAGCAGCGCGCTCTTGTGCTCGTATTCGTGCTTCAACAGTTGAGCATGAGCGTGGTCAAGCTTGTCCGGCAGCCGCGTCTGCACCAGCACCTCAAGTGGGATCAGCATGCCGTTACTGGCGCCGATGCTGGTAACGAAATCCGGAAGGATGTCGCTGGCGGCCGCAAGGTTTTGCAGGCCGAGCATCTCATCTACCAAGGTCACCGATGCCATGTTCGCCATGGCCGCGCGCGCCAGAGCGATTCGCCCACTCAATGGGCCAGCAACATCGGGACCGCTAGGTGTTGGAGTAGATGGCGAGTCACACCGCCCAGCACCAGGTCCCGGAAACGAGAATGGCCGTAGGCGCCTGTCACAACCAGATCAGCGCCAATAGCCGTGACCTGCGCATGCAGCGCCGCGCCCACCGCCTGGTTTTCGGCATGGCCGACATAGGCTTCGGCGTGAATACCGTGCCGCGCAAGATGCAGGCAGATGTCGGTGCCAGGGACGGCACCATGTTCGCCATAGCTAGTATGCGGATTGATGACCACCACCTGGACAAATTCTGCGCGTTGCAGCAGCGGCAATGCATCGTGGACGGCGCGCACCGCTTCGCGGCTACCGTTCCAGCCGACCACGACGCGGCGGCCGAAGGTGGCGATCTGTGCCTGGCGGGGCACCACCAATACCGGTCGACCCGATTCGAGAGCAACGTGTTTGGTGGCGGCCATATTAAACCAGCCCAGCCCTTCGTCCTCGCTGTGACCAAGAACCATCAGATCGGCGTAGCGGGCGTTGACGTTAAGTGCGGTCACTGTATCGGCCTGGGAAATTCGCCATTCGCCGCTGACGCCAGCCTGACTGGTGGCGCGCTTGAATTTTTGTTCGAGCGCCTCGGCACACTGTTTGGCGGCAGCCTCCTGGGCATCGATCACTTCAACGGGCACCGGAACTTCCGGGAACGCCGACATCGGCAGCGGTGGCTCAACATAAAGCCCGCAGAGATGCGCACCATTCAACCGCGCAAGGTCAATAGCCAGTTGTAGTCGCACCGCGCAGTCGGGGCCGTCGGCAATCTGTACCACAATATCTTTATAGCTCATGGGGCTGACCTCTAAGATGATGTGTCGCTGCTGTGTATCGCGAGGGCGTGGTGGGATGGAACCGGTGCCGCGCCACGCGGCACCGGCTCCACGCTCACTTCACTTCAATGCGCCGCGCTTCTGGCGCCTTGGGTTGCACCTTGGCCGCAATCACGCACAGCACGCCGTCTTCGAACGCAGCGTTGATGTCGCTTTCCTTGATTTCGTTACCGACGTCGAAGCTGCGCAGGAATTTGCCGTAACGACGTTCCTGCCGGATGAGCTTGCCGTCTTTTTCTTCTTTGTCTTCCTGACGGACTTCCGCCTCTATGCTCAGCACGCCATTGCGCAGCGTGACATGGAGATCTTCTTTTTTCACGCCGGGCAATTCGGCGGTGATTTCATAGCAGTCCTTTTTATCCTTGATATCAACGCGCGGCATGAAGGCACCCTTGGTGGCTTCGGCGCCACGGTGCGGACCCCACACGTCGAACAGGTCATCGAAATCAAACAACGAGCGGCGCGGTACCAGGTTCATGGTGGTTCTCCTCGTGTAGTGGAACGATGGGAGAACAGTATGCAAAGGCGGGGGAGCAGCGTACTGACCGCCGTCAAAAAAACCGCTCACAAATAGCATCGGTACCGGGCAGCGGGTTGCTATCGGTGCAGATGTACCAGGGCGCGCCCCGGGGTTGTGACCTGTCCGTTCTGATCACGGATCTCCAGTTCCAGCGTCACCTCTTGTCGAGCAGCGTCCAGCGCCACGATGCGTCCGCCTGCCGTAAGGCAATCACCAAGATAAGACGCGCGGCGATTGGTGTACTCAAATTCGAGCAGGTGGCCGTCGGCACCCAACCAGGCAGTGACCACCTGAGTCAGCCAGTCGCCCTGCAAGGGACCATCGATTACCACCCCCGGATGTTTTTCAACGTCCGTGGTATAGCGTTCGTCGTAGTGAATGCGATGGGGATTCCAGATCGCCGCGTTGTAAAGGAATAACGAGACGTTGCTCGCCGTATAGCTGCGACTGGGGAGTTTGTCACCGAGCGCCAGGGTGTCGAAGTGGGGCATGGTTCAGCGCACGATCCGTGTTTGGGTTTCTTGCATGACGAGCTGGCCGCTGGCATCGGTCACATCGATCTCGTAGACCACAAAGATCAAGGGCCCGCTCGCGCCCTGTTTTTCATAGATGTCGCGCAGCGTACGTTTGAGGTGCACCACATCACCCGGCACGAGTGGGCGGTGATAACGCTGCTTGACGCCCCCAGCCATCACGCGCTTGAGCGGCAGAACGGGTAATAAGGAATCGGGTCGCAAGCCATCCGGGCCCATCTGGGCTAGTGCGGCCAGAGGGCGATCTGCACCAAACAGAAACATCGGTGGGGCTTCGTCACCTTGCAGATAACGGGCCTCCTGTTGTTCGGTGGCGATAGCGTATTTGATGATGTCGCGGCGTGTGATCTCAACGCGTTGGGCTGTATCGGCACGGCCGATCCAGGCGCGGATTTCATCGTTCAACAGAGTGGTCATGGTATGAATAGCTTCACTTCTTCTCGCATTCTTTGTAGGTCCGAATTTATTCGGACAGGTGCACGTAACTTGGGCACATGATCAAAATCCTAATGTCCGAATTTGTCGGATCTACAAAGAGGCATTGCTTCATTTCGCTGCCAGTCTGAACGCCGGCAAGGTCAATTCCGGCGTGACATCTTCGTAGATCAATTCCACGGCTAAACCGATTGTCAGGGCACTACTATCGGTGCCGCGCAGCGGTGCCTGCATGCGCACACCTTCATCGAGGTCAACCATCACCGTTACAAACGGGCTCTCGCGTTTGAATGCGAAGTGGAACGGGTGGTGATTGACCGTCCAGCTGTGTAAACGTCCGCGGCCACTGGCCTGCACCCACACGCTCTCCATGGCATAACACTGGTCGCAGACCGGACGCGGATAGTGCCGCACGGTGTGGCAGTGCTGGCAGGCTTGCAGCACGAGTTTGTGGGCCCGCAAACCATCCCAGTAGGGCTGGGTCATAGCACTCGGTTCGGGCAATGGTTTGTCGTAGGTATCGTTCATAACGGTGCTCATCGATGCATGATGGCGATTGAGCCATCACCCAAATCACCATAACCCGTGACCAGGCCCACTTCGGCATTGGCCACCTGGCGTGGGCCGGCCTGACCGCGCAATTGGCGAGTCAGCTCGACGATGTGATTCATGCCAGCGATATGGGCTTGCGAGAGCAGCCCGCCGTGGGTATTGACCGGCAGCTCGCCGCCCAAGGCAATGCGGCCACCTTGCACAAAAGCACCACCTTCGCCCTTGGCGCAGAAGCCCATGTCCTCCAGTTGGCACAGCACGATGTAAGTGAAACAGTCGTAGATCTCGGCGACGTCGATATCCTTATGGGTGACACCGGCCATGGCAAAAGCCTTGGGTGCCGCTTTAGCCAGACCGATGCGGGTGATGTCGGGCCGCTGGGTAATGGTGCTGGGTGAATCGGGATGACCTTCTGCCACGCCGGCGATGTACACGGGCGGTTGACGCAGGTCGCGCGCACGATCGGCGCGACTGATGACCACCGCCGCCGCACCGGCGCTTTCCAGACAACAATCGTAGAGGCGCAGCGGATCGGCAATCATGCGCGAGGCCTGATGATCGGCCAGGCTCATGGGCTTTTGCATCAACGCGTTGTCGTGCAGTTGTGCATGTTTGCGAAAGGTCACCGCGATCTCCCCCAGCTGTTCACTGGTGGTCCCATAGAGTTCCATATGACGGCGAGCCATGGGCGCATAGAACTGCGCCGGCGCGACGGTACCCATGGGCATTTCGAATTCACCGACCAGTCTGAACTGCGGCATCTGACCGATACGATCGGTGATACGGCCGGTCGACAAGGCGCCGCGCCCCAGGGTGATTAACACGTGATTGGCGAGCCCGCCGGCCACGGCCAGCGCCGCGTTCTGCAAGGCTGCAACTGAACTGGCGCCACCCATGGGCGTCAGCGCCGAATAACGCAGGTCCGGTAAGCCAAAATTAGTGATGAAGTCTTCGGCGATCACGCCGCCCATGGCATAGGGCACAACACCATCGATGTCCTTCGGTGTAAGACCAGCATCGGCGATGGCCGCGAGCGCGGCCTCGAAAGTCAGTTCCACCTGGGTGCGGGTCGTTTCTCGGGTATAGCGGGTTTCGCCGATGCCGGTAACACAAGCCTTGTCGCGCATGCTCATGATGGCAGCTCAGGCCAGACCGGCAACGGGCAACAACGCGCCGTGAATCGCGCGTGCGGCATCGGAGCCGAGGAAACACATCACGGCCGCCAGCTCGCTGGGCGACACCCAGCGGCTGAAGTCGGCATCGGGCATGTCGGCACGATTGGTCGGTGTATCGAGTATGCTCGGTAATACCGCGTTGACGTTGATACCTTGATTGCGCAATTCCTTGGACAAACTCTCGGTCAAGCGCATCACCGTACTCTTGGCCACACAGTAGGCGCCCATATTGGCCTGGCCTTCGCGGGCCGAAAGCGCACCGACGTTGACGATGCTGCCGCGGCCGCGGGTGAGCATGCCGGGCACCACGGCGCTAATCACGTTGCGTGCGGTGTCGACGTTCATGCGCGCCATGTGGTTCCATTGCTCAGCCGTGGTCTCGTGCACACTTGGTCCCATGGCAAAGCCGCCGGCGATATTGAGCACGACGTCAACGCG
>JANOXY010000050.1:0-12826 GCA_031418675.1 Pseudomonadota bacterium | reverse complement strand
CTCGACCATCTTGATCGGCGGTATCGGCACGGGCTCGTCGAACACGTCGCGCGCATCGGCACAGAAACTGCCGGGCGTGTTGCCGCCCATGTCGTATTGATGCAGGGCGTTCGCCACCCAGCAGAAGATACTGCCCTCCCAAAACACCGGACACGTGATCTGAACGTCGGACTGGTGACTGGAACCAATCCAGGGATCGTTAGACAGGAACATATCGCCTTCGTTGATGCCGATCTCGCCAGCGAGATTTTCCAGGGTCCACTTGATGGGCAGGTCCATGGTGCCGGAGAAATACTGGATGTGCGGGCCGAAAAAAACGAACTCACCGTCTTCGGTCAAAATCACCGTATTAAAATCGTGGGCGACACTGGCAAACGGTGAGCCCGAGACCTTCTGGATGGTCACACCGTGTTCGTCGTTCACATTCCACAGGGCGTGACGCAATACTTCGTAGGTGATGGGGTCGAGATCGACGGCGGTATCACGGTGCAGTTCGAGCGTGGCAGGCAGGCGCAAGGTTGGGCCGGGGATATAGGAGTTGTTGACACCATCCCAGGGGCTTTTGGCCAAGGCGTCGGTGCTCACGGGATCTCCTCGGCGTGCAGGTCAATGATGATATTGCCGTAAGCATCGAGGCGCGCGCGCTGCCCGGGGCGTACCACGATGGTGGTGACCGTCGGCTCGATCACTGCCGGTCCCTCGATCACGTTGCCAGGACACAATTGCGCGGCGCGATAAATGGGCGTGTCGACCAGCCGGTTTAGCTCCGGCCAGAAGATCGCACGGGGTGCAACCCGCGCCGCCGCGGGTGGGGTCGTATCACCTAACGCTTGGGCTTGCAGCGCCGGTTTGTGCACCGCTGCGCTGGCGTGCAGGCGCAAAGCCACCAGTTCAATACCGGCTTCGAGATAAGCAGTACCCACACCGTACAAAGCTTCATAACGCGCGCTGAAGCGGGTCAGCAGTGCCGCAGCCAGTTGTTCGTCGTCCAGCAGGTCAGAGAATTCCACCTCCACCACATGCACCTGCAGACGATGACGCAGATCGGCCGACCAGCGCAGCTTTACCTGCAAAAACTCAAACCCTTCGTCGGCGAACTCGGCGCGTGCGCGTGCGGCGAGTGCATCGCACTGCACGCGCAGAGGCGCGAGATCGAAGGGCGCCACCATCAATTGATCGTGTTCATAAACGTGAATGACATCGGACGACACCACCCCAAACGCAGACCACACCGAGGCGGTACCGGTGAGCGGCACCACCAGGGTCGCGATGCCGAGTTCGCGCGCATAAGCGCCGGCATGACAGGGGCCAGCACCACCGTAGCTGAACAAAACGAAGTCGCGCGGATCGAGTCCCTTCTCGATGGTCTCACGTCGGATCAGATCGGCCATGTGATCGTCAACGATGCGATTGATGCCGGCGGCGGTGTGATAGGCATCCAGACCCAAGGGTGCACCCAGGGCTTCCATGGCCTGCCAGGCCGCGGCCCGATCAAGCGTTGCGCTGCCTCCAAGAAAAATATCCGCGTCGATGTAACCCAGCACCACATCGGCATCGGTAACGGTGGGCTCATACCCGCCGCACCGATAACAGATCGGGCCGGGCATGGCGCCGGCACTGTGCGGCCCAACCGACAGCGCGCTGCGTTTGTCATCCAGCCACGCCACGCTGCCACCCCCTGCGCCTATGGATTTGACGTCGATAGCCGGCACAAAAAATTCATACTGATGCACGATGGTCGTTGACGTGCGCAAAGGCATGCCGGCGTGGACCAGACCCACGTCGAAGGTCGTACCGCCCATGTCAGTGGCGATGATATTGCTGTGTCCGAGCAAACCGCCGAGGTAGGCCGCACCCATCACCCCACCACAGGGCCCCGATTGCAGCAGCAGCAGGGGCGCACGCTTGGCCGCCGCCGCCGAGCTCAAACCACCGTTACACTGCATGAGTAAAAACGGCGCAGCGAGACCTTCATCACCGGCGCGCTGCGCAATGCGATCAACGTAGCGGCTGGTCTGCGGACCCACATAACTGTTCATGACCGTCGCCACGGTGCGCTCGTATTCCCCCAGCAGGGGCACCAGTTCGCAGGAACAGGTCACGAATAGATGCGGCGCTTCTTCGCGCACGATGTCACGCGCACGCAGCTCGTGGGCCGGATTGCGGAACGACCATAAAAAAGCGATGGCTAAGGACTCGATACCCGCGGCGAGCAAATCACGCGTTGCTGCGCGCACCGCTTCTTCGTTCAAACTCACCACTACCTCGCCACGCACATCCATGCGCTCGGGGATCTCGCGGATCAGACTGCGTGGCACCAGCGGCGTGGGCTTGGCGGTGGCAGAAAAACGCAGGGTCTCGGCCGCCGACAAACCGGCGGCGCGGCCATGGGCACGCATGATCAGCAACGCATCACCATGACCGGCGGTGGTCAGCAGGCCGACTTTGGCGCCGCGTCGTTCCACCACGATATTGGTTGCGACCGTGGTGCCATGGGACAACAAAGCGGTTTGTGCCAGTAGTTCACGCAGCGACAAGCCGAGACGCTGCGCGCCCTCGTTCAGCGCCGCAAAAAAACCACGGGAAAAATCATCGGGGGTGGAAGCGGACTTGGCGAGAGTGACACGGCCTTGCTGATCGACGATCACGACATCGGTGAAAGTGCCACCGATGTCGACGCCGCACAGATAAGTCATTGTGTTTTTAATCCGTCGCCGCTGTTTGTGCGGTGCGATCCCAGCCCGGGTGCAGCGCCGCGCGCGCGGCCAGAGCCGTGCGATCGATCTTCAAAGGGCCGGTACGCGGCAGCTCGTCCATGAACTCCACATAACGCGGGATCTTAAAATTCGACAAACGCTCAGCACACCAGGCCACCACCTCCTGCGCACTCAAACTTGCACCGCTGCGCAACACGATATGCGCTTTGACTTCTTCACCGCGCATGGCATCGGGCACCGCGATCACCGCCGCCTCCTCCACCGCCGGATGGCTTTGCAGGCATTCTTCCACTTCTTCGCCCGAGACATTCTCACCGGCGCGGCGAATCACGTTCTTGCGTCGACCGACAAAATAGAACAAACCCTGGGCATCGCGATAACCGAGGTCACCGCTGTGCACCCAGCCACCGTGCAGCACCCGCGCGGTTTCAGCTTCGTTCTTGTAATAACCGAGCATCATGGCGCGGTTGCGTTGTACGAGTTCGCCCAGTTCACCATCGGGCACGGGCTGATCGTTTTCATCAACCACACGTACTTCGTTGTTGTTACCCATGGGCCAGCCGATTTCACCGGCGCGATAACCATGGCCCGGCGCAGTCATGGTGCCCAACGGCCCTTCCGCCAGAGCCCAGGTCGAGACGATGTCGACCGCGAAGCGTGCACGAAACTCGCGATAGATGGGCTCAGTCACATTGGCCAGCACCAGGCGGATAGGATTGTCTGCATCGTCCGGCCGCAGCGGTTGCGCGAGCAGCATGTTGATGGCGCCGAGCAGCAGATTCACTTCCGTTGCGCCGTGACGCCGCACCGACGCCCAGAAGCCGCTCGCACTGAAGCGACGATGGATGATCACCCGCGCCCCTATCCACACCGCGGCCAAGGCCGACCACACCAGGGCATTGCCATGGAACAGAGGGAATACCGTCAGCAGTCGGTCCTCGCTGGTATAGCCCATGCGAGCGCACACCGCCTCGGCCTGGGCAACCGCGGTGTAGTGGGAGTGAATGACGGCCTTGGGGCGGCCGGTGGAACCGGAGGTATACATGAAGGCCACCGGGTCCGGCTCTTGCGGACGCGCCGCAGGCATCGTGCTCGAAGCCGCGGCCATGAGCGTGGCCATGGGGATTAAGCCCGCACGCTCGCCCTCACCCGCCAACCAGATCTCGCGCAGTGAAGCAAACGCCGGATTACCGTCGGCGATGGCGGCAGCGATCAGGTCCCAGCGCTCGCCATCCACGATCAGCACACAGGGTTCGGCATGGCTGACGAAATATTCAATTTCCGGCAATTTGGATTGGGTGACTATCGGCACGAAGATCGCCTGGGCGCGCGCAACACCGTGGTAGGTGACGATGTAGTCGAGGTTGTTCTCCATGAACACCGCAACACGCTCGCCCTTGCCGGCAGCGTGGCTGAGCAGTGCATTGGCCAGGCGCGTGGCGCGCCCATTGAGATCGCCATAGCTGAGATGACTGCCGTCTTCACCCAGCACCACCGCCTCCCGCTCGGGCCCGAGCGCCGCAGCACGTTCCAGGATGGCGTCGGTGGTCCAGCTCATACTCATGGTTTGACACTCATTGCGGGGGCCGCGAGTGTCGCAGTCACCACCGGCTGCCGCAAGATTCCCTATGCGGGGGGAAGCACGGCTGCGGATCTCAGCGGATGAGGTCCTTGACGCTGCGCAGGGCGCGGCCGTCGGCGCGTGCGATCAGGCGTGTCACCGCGCGGGTGGTATCGCCGAAGGTGGGTAACCAGGAGGAATGCCGGCCAAAACCACCAACAACGATGATCAGCAGATCTTCCGGCGCCTTGATGATCGGTACCTGGGCCGCATCGGGAAACAGATCGGTGAACATGCCGGCCATACCACCTTGTGCCCACAGCGTGCGCGGCAGCCTGACCTGCTCGAACACAAACCGCCGGATGTCGTCCTTGGA
This sequence comes from Pseudomonadota bacterium, assembly GCA_031418675.1. Taxonomy (GTDB): domain Bacteria; phylum Pseudomonadota; class Gammaproteobacteria; genus JADJYF01. The sequence continues at coordinate 8,172 of JANOXY010000050.1, read as the reverse complement.
CAAACCACCGGCGGCCAGAATCGCGGCATGTTCGGGACCAAAGGCAATGGTCGGCTGGCCGTAGAGGTAGGCGTTGTTGCAGCCCATGTCGTTCATGGCCCCGCGTAACATGGCAAGAATGCCATCGGCATGCTCGCTGATGTGATCGTTCAGATTGTGCGGCCCATCGGCGCCGGTCACGGTAACCGTGGAATCATCCAGTGCAAAACCGCGCTCCACGTGCAGCGGTGGCCATGGACTCTCGGCTTCGTTTTCGGCCACACAGAAGGCGTATTTGGCCGGCTGGCCCTGGGTCGAACGATCAAGCACACCGGGCGCAGCGCCACCCACGTTCAACAGGATCAAACGCAGCGCGCGACCGATGGTGGCATTGGCACGCACCCCCGGCCCGAAAGCACCATAGCGCCCGTTGATACCAAGCTCGCGCGCGATGGGGCCATTCACAATCACACAGGGTGCACAGGGATGGGTGGTGGCCTGCACCGCAAACAGATTAAACGCCGGCTCCAGCATCGCCTGCACCGCTGCGAGCACAACCGGGAAATATTCTGGCCGGCAGCCGGCCATCACTGCATTCACCGCCAGGATCTCGGGGGTGACGATGCCATGACGCGGCGGCATGGTACCCAGCTCGCTGTGCGGCAAGTGATCGCAGTAGCGCAACATCGCATCGACCCGCGCGCGGGTCGGCGCCACCACCGGTAAACCATCGGACCAGCCCCGCGCTTCAAACTCATCGTCGAGCTGCGCGTCGTCCAGTTGCAGCGTGTCGCTCACGGTGATGGTCCTGGCGCCAGCGCCGGGTCGTAAACACAGCTCTCGTCGATACATACCGCACCACCGACCAGACGACGCTCGGTGAGGGTTAGGAAGCGATCACTGTGGCGTGCGGCCAGGGCCGCTGCGGAATCGGTCAAAGCCTGCAGAACTTCCGCAACTATGGCGCGCGCTTTGGCCTGCACCAGCGCGTCATCGTTGCCCGCCAGGGGATGGGGGATGGCCAACAGCGGCAGCGAGCCCATGCCCAGCACCTGCGCTTCGGCCCGCCCCAGCGGGCCAAATTCGTCGCTGCAGATCACCGCCGTCGGGATCCCGGCGGTCTCCAGCGCGATCGAGTCATGGACACTCCACGACGTACAGGAGCCTCAGTCGGCGATGGCCAGCACCACGGCGTCGCAGGTCTTGAGATGGGCCATCACCGCCGCGGGCGCAGCGGCGGTGGCGTTTTTGGCCGCATTGACGATTTCGAAGCTATGCCCCTGGGCCTGCAGGAGCTGCGACACGTAACGCAACAGCGCACCGGCATTGGCCTTCATGTTGTCCAGCAAAGCGATGCGTTTGCCCGTGAGCGCGGTGAGCCGCGGCGCCAGCGGACGATTTACAACACGGGTGGCGGCGACAGGGCTCAGCACTTCGACAATAGTCATGGCAGATTTCCACAGGACGATAGGTGGTGTCATTGTGGTGTGGGCGTGGCGTTCTGCCAAGCCACAATCGAGTAGCCTCTTCTGTGGGTCCTATTTCATTCGGAAATACAAAAGCGAGGCGTGGCGTTTGGCAGAAATGTTGAATGTCCGAATGAATTCGGACCTACAGAACAGAAAGACTCCCCCTGTAGGTCCGAATTTATTCGGACATTCAAAAGCGAGGCGTGGCGTTTGGCAGAAATGTTGAATGTCCGAATGAATTCGGACCTACACAAAAGAACGATTCCCCTGTAGGTCCGAATTTATTCGGACATTCAAAAACGAGGCGCGGCGTTCAGCAGGGGTGTTGAATGTCCGAATGAATTCGGACCTACAGAAGACAAAGACTTTAATTGAGGCGCGAAATAAAACTCTGCATAAAGGCATTGGTCTGTTCCGGTGCTTCGAGCTGCACAAAATGCCCCGCGCCGATGGCGCGGGCAAATTCCAGATGTTTGAAATAGGTCTTCAAGCGCGCCGCGTCGACCGCTGGTGGTGAGTTGTCCGCCAGCCACGGTCCCGCGATGACCAGGGTAGGCTGCGCCATGGACGACGCCGGTGTGGCGGTATCTGCCGCCATCAGGCGCACTTCGTCGGCGCGCACCTTAGCCGGGGTTCGGCAGGCTTCATCAACGATAGCGCGCACCAGCGCCGGGTCGGTGTGCGGACTGAAGTAACTGGTATAAGCGGCGCGAAAATAAGCTTCGTTATCCGGCCCTGTTAATTTGACCATCATGTCGGCATAAAACTGACCGGCCCGCGTGGTCGGATGTTCAACATCAAAGCCCGTCATGATGGCCGAATCGATCATGACGTAGGCGCGCGCCAGTGTCGGGTACTGCGCACAGAAAAACACACCGACCGGCCCACCTCCCGCGTGGGCAATCACAACTGCATTGCTGAAGCCGACATGTTGTGCGAGGGCGGCGACATCCGCGGCATGTCGCTCAGGGGTGTGGCCACTGCCGGGGGTGGTGGAGCGACCCATACCACGCCGGTCCATGCGCAGGATGCGGTGGGAATCTTGAAAATAACGAACCTGGTGATCCCAGTGCCGTAAATTGGCGCACCAGCCGTGGATGAAGATCAGCGGTGGTTTGCCGCAGTCCTTACCTTCCAGCTCGAAGTACAGTTGTGCACCATCATCGGTGACCAGGCTCGCCATCATTCTCCCCTTATACGCGGCGTTGGTGATTGCACAACAGTGTAACGATTGTGCCGTGGCTGCACGGTCCTGAGCTCACCTCACGGCGAGTGCGACAAACCGTCATCCAGCGCCAGGCCTATACGACGACATATTTCATCGATTTCTTCGGCCTGCACCACCAACGGTGGTGCCAGTATCAGACTGCGGCCGGCCGGTCGGGCCACCACACCGCGGTTCAGCAGCGCCGTATAAACGCGCTCCAGGACGGCGTCGGCATCGCTGTTGATTACTCGGTCGTCGTTATCGCGGCGTAAAAAGTCGAGCGCCGCAGCAAGCCCGGTGCTGCGTATGTCCCCGACCAAAGGATGATCAGCGTAAGCCTGCAGTCCGTTGCGTAGTCGTTCGCCCATACGCGCGGCATGGGCAACAAGACCATCACGTTCGATGATCTCCAAAGTCTTCAAGGCTGCCGCCGCGCCGACGGGATGGGCGGAATAAGTACCGGCGTGGGCCAGGGTGCCAACACGCTCTGAACCGCTCTCCAACTCGCCATAGAGTTCCGCACCGATGGCGATCGCGGACAAGGGAAAATAGCCCGAGGTAATGCCCTTGGCCATGGTCACGTGGGTAGGTGACAGACCAAAGCGCTGGCTGCCCCAGAAAGTGCCGGTGCGTCCACAACCGGTGACCACTTCGTCGGCGACAAGCGCGATGCCATGCTCGGCGAGCACACCTGTGATGGCGGGGAAATATTCCGCTGGCGGCAACTTGAACCCCGCCGAAAAGCTGACCGGCTCACAGAAAAACGCCGCGATGCTGGCGGCCGGTTCACGGCTGATCAGCGTCTCGAGTTCGCCGGCCAGGCGTGCGCAAAAATCGCCGGCGCTCTCACCCGGCACGCGCTCACCGTGGTAATCCGGTTGTGCCACGTGGCGGAAGCCCGCAATAGGCAGGCCAAATTCTTCATGGTGCCCGCCGGTCAGGCTGGCGCTCGCGAGCGTGCCACCGTGATAACTGCCGTGGCGTCCAATGATAGTGGTGCGTTGGGGCTGGCCGCGCGCCACGGCGCCAAAACGCAGCAGCTTGATCAGGAAGTCATTAGCCTCGGAGCCGGTTGATGCAAACACCATGTGGGCGTCCGGCACCGGCACCAGGCTGACCAGTTTCTCCGCCAGCTCCAAGGACGCGCGACTGGTGCGATGCATAGCCGAGACAAAAAACGGCAGCTCGCGATACTGCCGTTCGATGGCATCGATCAATTCGACGTTCTGATAACCGAGCGCGGCGACGTAAAACGACGCCGTGGCTTCAATATATTCGCGGCCGTCGGTGTCATAAACGTAGATGCCGCGGCCGTATTCAATGAAGCGGGTGTCGCGTGCGGTATTTTCCGCCACACGCTGAAAACCGAGCAGCATGGGCAGGCGTTCGTCTTCGCTCGCGCCAGGCAGATGGGTTGCCATCGTGGTCCTCCTGTTTATGTTGCAGAAGCACCGCGCGCGCCGCGCAATGCCGCGCGCCGCGTGGTCGTTGCCGCTCCATCAACAACCAGGGTATCGCCCTGCGGCGGGCCACTGAACTCCACACCATAAACCTCGCGCGCATGGGCCAGGGTGATAAAACGTTCGAGCACATCTTCGCGCACACGTTCTGTTTCGCGCTCGAGAGGATCACCATAACCGCCGCCTGCGGTTTCAACGCCGCGCAACCACATACCCGGCTCAAGCTGAATCTGACCCACACTCGGTGCGCGCACTTCGCCGCCGTCAGCGCTGATCACATGCATGGCGCCGATATTGCCATCACCACCGCCGCGCACCCCCCGCGCAGGGTTGACCTGGCCGTCGGCCGCAAACACCACGGTCATCGGCGTGTGACTCGGGCCATAGGTGATTTGCACGCCCGGTGCGCCGCGGCGGCGCCCGGCCCCCATGGTGTCGGTCGTGAGTCGGATCTCACGGTAGTGAATGGGATAACTGAGCTCACTCACTTCAACGCTGTCGCGGTACATGAGTCCGGCCACCACCGGAATGCCATAGGTAATCCAACCATCGCTATCGGGACCACCCGGGCCACCGTTATTGCCGATGATGAGCTGGTTGACGTAGGCGTGATTAGCGTGGCGCGCGTCGTGGCCTGAGATCACGCAAAAGCCCGCGCCCATGCCAATACCGCCTTCAGCCAGCCCATAGCCTTCGCCGAGATCGGCGAGCGCCGCCTGCACGGTATTCAGCAGACGATCGGAAACATTGGTAGTCGCCACCGAGCAGCTATGGGGAAACCGCGGAATGCCGATGGCAGCCCCTTCGCGCAGCTTCACATCGATGCAACGATAGGAGCCGCCATTGCGCGGGATGTCACCAGGCAGACAGTTGAAGATACCGGCCACCGAGTTGCTGATCGAACAGGCCTCAGACAGATTGAGGCCGTTGTCCATGTTGTCGATGTTGTTGGTCAAATCAATTTCGATGCGCGCTGCGATCGGATCAACCGTGACTTTGACGTGCACCGGTATGCCGTCGGGCATCATCGGTGGCAGTGGGTCGTGGGCGCTGCGACGTTCAACGGTCGCCGCCGGCAGTGTGCGGATCGCCTGGCGCATACGCGCTTCGCTGTAGTCAAACCATTCATCGACAAAACGCCGCAAAACATCCGCGCCATATTTGGCGAACACCTCATGCACACGTTTCTCGCCGGTGCGCACCGCCGCCAGCATGGCGAGGAAATCCCCATACCAGTAGTCCGGCACCCGGATGCGGCGCTGACACATGCGAATAATGTCTTCGACATTACGACCACCGCGCTGCACACGCACGGCCGGAAAAATCAGTGCGCCTTCTTCGTAAATGTCGCGGGCCGCAGCGTGATAAGTGGTCGGGATGCTGTTGCCGATATCCGACTGGTGAGCTTTGGCGCAGACATTGAACAGGTGCTGACCGGCCCAGAATACCGGCGCGATCAGGGTGTGGTCGGCCGGGTGAGAATTACCGCTATAGGGATCGTTGTGCAGATAGGCATCACCTTCGGCGATGTCATCATGGAAAGCACACATCGCCGCGGTCTGCAGATTCAGCCCATAGGTGTGGGCTGGCAAGCCCTCGGCCGTGGCAAACAGCTGATTGTCGGCGGTGGTGATGCCGCAGGAAAAATCCCGCGCCGAGTTGATCACCGCCGAGCGTCCGGTGCGCAGCATGGTATTGGTCATCTCACGCACCACACCGTCAAACCGATTGGCCAGCACGGCGAGCAGCATGGGCGAAAGTGCAGCGGGTTTGCCGTGGGTGTTGGGCGCTGTATTCATTCGAGTTCCTTTTACTGCGCTACGCTTGGTGCAGCTCAACAAGAAAACTATCGGCGGCGCTGAGCGTTGCGCGGCTGCCGGGTGGCAAGATCAGGGTGGTGGTGGCCTCTTCAATGATGGCCGGCCCATGGATGGTCTCACCGACCGCCAAAGCATCACCGCGCACCACCAGCGTCTCTATCGCACCCTCAAGATCGAACCATACCGCGCGCTGGCTTCTTCGTTCAGCGGCCACCGCACCAGCGGCCGTCACCGTAATCGTCGGCAAGGCCACCGCCAGGCGTCCGGTCCAGCTCAGAAATTCAACGGCGCTGGCGCGGTCATCCACTTCAAATACACGCCGGTGCGCGTCATGGAAGGCTTCAACCAGGGCCAGTTGTTCAGCGTCGCTGCGGATCCGAGGGGCGGGCAATTCGATAGCGAGGTCCCAGACCTGCGCCGTGTAGTGGGCATCAACACGATAGTGGCGCGAGGCCTGATCAAAACCACGCGCGGCAAGACGTGCCGCAAAGGCGTCGAGGCTGGCGTCGATGGTCTCCAGCGCACGGTTGACCAGGCTGCGATCGAAGCGATCAGAGCGTGTCGGTGCAGCGGCGCTGGCTTCGGCCTGGATGTCGGAGAACTGCATGCCGCAGGCCGATAACACACTGGCGGTGCGTGGCACGATCACCGCGCGGCAATCGAGTTCGCGCGCGATGGCGACGATATTCAAGCCGGCCGCGCCACCACCTGCCACGATCAAAGCTTCCGCCGGATCGATGCCTTCGCTGACCGTGATGTCCTTGATGGCGTTGAGCATGGTTTCGTTGGAGACCGCAAAAATCGAGAAAGCCGCCTGCTCGACGCTGATGCCTAGCGGTTGTGCAACACTGTTGATGGCAGCGTGTGCCGCGGCAGTGTCGAGTTGCATGCGTCCACCGAGAAAAAACGCCGGGTCCAGGTAACCGAGCACCAGGGCGGCATCGGTCACGGTCGGCAATTTGCCACCACGTCCATAACAGGCCGGACCGGGTTCCGCACCCGCACTGTGCGGGCCGACATGCAGCAAGCCTGCGTCGTCCAGCCACGCGATGGAGCCACCGCCCGCACCAACGCTGCGTGCATCAACTGCGGGAATGCCGAGCATATGGCCGGTAAACCGTTCGCCCAGCCAAGTCTCCTGGGTAATGGCGATCTGTTGATTGCGCACCAGGCTCACATCAAACGTGGTGCCACCGGTATCAACCACCAGCGCCGGCTCGGCTCGCCCTTCCAGCGCGGCGTAGCGGCGACCTGCCACCGGCCCCATGGCCGGGCCGGATCGCACCGTATGGATGGGTCGCTCGATGACGCTCTCAACATCGATGCAGCCGCCGATGGTGGTACTGATCAGGATCTCGCCGGCGTAGCCTGCGTCGCGCAGATCGTGCTGCAGATCACGCAGATGAGCCTGCATGAGCGGCTTGATCGACGCATCAATCGCCACCGACGAAGCACGACGATACTCGCGCAAAATAGGATTGAGCGCATGACCGAGGGTATAGGGCAGGCCTGGCACGTGGCTCTCGATGAGCTCAGCCACGCGGCGTTCGTGCACCGGATTGGCGGTGGCCCACAGCAGCGCCACGGCGCAGGCTTCGAATTGTTGTTCACGGAGGGTGTCCAGCACCGTGATCACCTGCGCTTCGACCAGCGGTGTCACGATCGTGCCGCTAGCGCTGATGCGTTCTTCAATCTCAAAGGTGTGGCGGCGCGGGATATAGGGTTGCGGAAACGGTTTGCTGAAGTCGTGTGGATTGAACTTGCCACCCTCGCGCAGCACCAGCACATCGGGAAAACCGGCGGTGGTCAGGAAGGCGGTTTTGGCGACATTGCCCGTGACGATGGCATTGGTCGCACGGGTGGTGCCGTAGATGAAGATGGCGGTGCGTGCCAGTACCTCGCTGACACTCAAATCCAGCTTGCCGGCAGCATCGCCCAGCGCGGCGGCGAGGCCACCAAAGATGCGCGCGGGGGTGGTGAGGGCTTTGCCGATGGTGAAATGCCCGGTGGCATCGGCCACCACCACATCGGTAAAGGTGCCACCGGTGTCAACACTGATGCGCCAGCCCTGTGCCCCACCCTGCCGTGCCATGCGCTTGCCCCGTGAGCCTGGATGTGAGCCTGACTGTAGGGACCCGGGATCACTTGTGTCAATCTAATCGGGCCAGCAGGAATTCCGCAGACCATCCACCGATATTGCGTGCGTCGATAGGCAGGACCGAGGGGCAAACACCATG
>JANOXY010000049.1:0-9310 GCA_031418675.1 Pseudomonadota bacterium | reverse complement strand
GTGAGTTGGTGGTGGACCAGGCTTTCGACAGCAGTGTGTTCGCCGGTTTTGATCTGATCGCGCAGTCGGTGATGACACCACAGGCGGAGTTCTCGAGTTGGATCACCGCCACGGTGCGCCGTGAGTACCCCCGCACACGGGTCATGATCGGCGGCAGTCATGCGCGGTATTACCTCGAACAAGTAGTCGCACAAACAGGCCTCGAAGCCTGCGACTACGTCGTGCCCCACGATGGCTGGCAGCCACTGCTTGAGGTGCTGACGGCCGGCTTGCCCGACCGTGGCCGCAACCATGTGATGTCCCATCAGCATGACCTTTCGGAAATCACCATGGCGCCTACGCGGCCGCTGCCCTTGATGGCACGCTATCGTTATGAGATCGCAGGTCTGCCGGCCTTTCATACCGTGACCGCGCTGGGCTGCCCCTTCACCTGTCATTTCTGTGAAGCAGGCGGTGAACGCACGCGCTATTTCCCGACCGCAATGATCGACCGTGATCTGGCCAGCATGGCCGCCGCCCATCGCGCCCTCGGTCGCGACCACTATGCGGTCATGTTCTTCGACGATGTGGGTTTGCTCAATCCGCGCCAGACCCGCGCACTGGCGGAGCGTGTTGCCAAACACGGTTACAGCGCCTGGCGTGCTTTTACCCATGCTTACCTGATCGTGCGCCATGGCGCCAATCTGCTTGGCCCTTTTGCCGATACGGGCGGGCGGCGCGTGGGCATCGGTCTTGAAACCGGCTCCCAGCGTTCCCTGGACATGATCAACAAGCGCAACGGCAAACGGCAGAAGGTCGAAGAACACTACGAAGCGGTGCGCATTGCCAATCGTCTGGGCATCGCCGTTGACGGTTTCACCATGATCTACCCGTGGGAAAACGAGGACGATCTGCACGCCACCGATGAATTGGTGGAATTCATCGTCAGCAATCCCGTCATTGGTGAGGATCACCTGGGCCGACCACTCAAGAATTCCGTCGATTCCACCATCATGGTGCCCTACCAGGGCACCCAATTTAATGTGATGTTAAAAGCTGGAGCCGTGCCCGGTGTAACACTCGCTGTGGAAGATGCGCAGCGTTCGCTCTATTACAAAGGTGTGGACGCGTCCTCGGGCTGGGTCTACGACGCGACGGTGTTACCGCGCGAACGCTACCTTGAAGCGCAGAGTTATCGCAATTCTTTACGGCCGGCGTATCGATGAGTGGGGAACATGCCCCTCATCCTGCGCACACCCTTGGTGGCAGACTCAGGATGAGGGCTAAGGTCGGAGCGTATTTTCACCCCGCATACTCCGCAATAATCTGCTTGCCCAGCGCCATCATGTGCACCTGATCGGGGCCATCGGCCTGGCGACACCAGCGTGCATAACTCCAGGCTTCAGCCATGAAATAGTCGGCCGTAAAGCCGCCCGCGCCGTGGATCTGCATGCAGCGGTCGATGACCGTTTGGGCCATCAGCGGCACCGTGATCTTGGCCGCGGCAATCATGTCGCGTGCATCCTTGGCCCCCACTTCGTCCATCTTGCGCGCGGTGGCGAGGGTTAACAGACGCGCCTGTTCAATCTCGCAGAAACACTTGGCGATGTCCTCGCGGATTGACTGATGCTCGGCAAGCTTTTTGCCAAAGGTGGTGCGCGAAACGGCGCGCTTGCAGGCGAATTCCAGGGCGCGCTGCGCAGCGCCGATCAGACGCATGCAGTGATGAATACGGCCTGGGCCAAGACGGCCCTGGGCAATTTCAAAACCACGACCTTCACCGAGCAGGATGTTCTCCACCGGCACACGCACATTGTCGAACACCACTTCGGCATGGCCCTGGGGTGCATCGTCATATCCGAAGGTGGTCAGTGGCCGCACCAGCTTCACACCGGGCGTGTCTTTGGGTACCAGCACCTGGCTTTGCTGGATATGCCGATTGGGATTGTCCGGATCGGACTTGCCCATCACGATGATGATCTTGGTGCGCTCGTACATGGCATTGGTGATGAACCATTTACGGCCATTGACGACGTAGTGGTCACCGTCACGCTTGATCGAGGTCTGCACATTGGTCGCGTCGCTGGATGCAACATCGGGCTCGGTCATGGCGTAGGCCGAGCGTATTTCGCCGCGCAACATCGGCTCCAGCCACTGTTTTTTCTGCGCCGCGGTGCCGTACTTCATGAAGACTTCCATGTTGCCGGTATCGGGTGCGTTGCAGTTGAACACCTCGGGCGACCAACCAACACGCCCCATGACCTCTGCCAGCGGCCCGTAGTCTTCGTTTTTCATGCCGCCGTGATCGAGTGGCATGAACAGATTCCACAAGCCGGCCTCACGCGCTTTTTCCTTCAGCTCTTCCATCAGCGGCACGGTGCCAAAACGATTGGGCATGGCGCGTAGTTGTTCGTGGTAGTGCTCTTCGTTGGGATAGATGTATTTATCCATGAAGTTGAGCAACTGGGCCTTGAGGGCCTGGGCGTCTTGGGAAGTAGCGGTATGCATGACTAGGGTTTCCGGATTGGAGGTGGAAGGTTCAACTGGATAGGTATTGTAGGTGCCAATTTATTCGCACACCGATAACACTCTGCGCAGCGCTCTGGAACGAATGTGCGAATAAATTCGCACCTACGGGAGTGGGAGCAGGGCAAGAATAACCGACGCCGACTGAGCTGCCCACGGCCGTGGTCTTGGACGACAGCTGCGCCAGCGTTTATCGTCGCGCCATGACCGATAACGCCCATCCAGCGCGCGCACGCTTTTTTGCCATGTTTGCGCTGGTGGTGGCGGGCGAGATGATCTTTGCCCTGCCCTTTCATGTGCCACGGTATTTCCGCGCCAGCGTGCTGGCCAGCTTCGAGCTGTCCAATACGGCCTTGGGCGACATCTTTGCACTCTACGGCGTGACGGCGATGCTGGCTTATTTCCCCGGCGGCTTGCTGGCCGACCGCTGGCCGGCCCGTGGTTTGCTGGTGCTGTCCCTGCTCGCCACCGCCGGTGGCGGCTTGTATCTCATGACCCTGCCTGGCCCCATGGGCCTGGCCTTGTTGTATGGCTATTGGGGCGTCACCACGATTCTGTTGTTTTGGGCGGCCATGATCCGCGCCACTCGCCAATGGGGTGGCGCGGTTGCCCAGGGTCGTGCTTTCGGCATTCTCGATGGCGGACGTGGTTTTGCGGCAGCGGTATTTGCGAGCTTGGGCGTGGCGTGCTTCAGCTACTTCGCCGGTAGCTCATCTGCGGAGCAAGTGCTGGATGCTAACGCGCGCCGTGCCGCGCTGCGGGTGCTGATCCTTTATTACACCGTGGCCACGGTGGTAGCGGCCGTGCTGGTGTGGCGCTGGCTGCCACGGCAAGACCAACAAGGTGTTGTCTTCGCGCGGCCACACCGCGGTGAGCTGTGGCAAGTGCTGCGCTTACCAACGGTGTGGCTGCAGGCGCTGGTGGTGATCGCTGCCTACTGCGGCTACAAGGGCCTCGACAATTACGCGCTCTACGCCCACCAGGTGTTGGGTTTCAGCGAAACGCGGGCTGCTGGTCTGGGCGCTGCGAGTGCCTACATCCGTCCCTGCGCTGCCCTCGTGGCGGGCGTGTTGGCCGACCGTATCGGCATCGCGCGCAGCGTCTTGCTGTTGTTTGCGAGCCTGGTGGTGGTCTATAGCCTGCTCGGTGGGATCGATCTCGATACGCCGAGCCATCTGCTCATCTACGGCAATCTGTTTGTCAGCTGCGCGGCAGTGTTTGCCCTGCGCGGTGTGTATTTTGCCCTGCTGGAAGAATCCGCTGTGCCGGCGCGCTTTACCGGCGCGGTGGTAGGCCTGGTGTCCCTCATCGGTTATACGCCGGATATTTTTTTCGGCGCTATCGCCGGTCGCCTGCTCGACGCCGCACCGGGGGCGGCTGGCCATCGACATTACTTCATCATGCTCGCCGTCATTGCTGGCATCGGCATGCTCGCCGCGGCTTTACTGTTACGCAGAGTTTCGCGGCCGCCGGCCGCCTGAGCCACATCATCAGCGATCCATTCCAGGGGAGAATCAGTGCCATGGGTCAATTCACCGACAAGCTTGCGATCGTGACCGGCGCCAGCCGTGGGTTGGGCAAAGCCATCGCCCTCGAACTGGCTCAGGAAGGTGCTCGCGTCGCTTGCCTTGCCACCCGCGTTGAAAATGCCGCCGGTGTCGTCGCCGAAATCACCGCGGCCGGTGGTCAGGCGCGTGCTTATGGTTGTCGCGTCGAGAATAGTGCGGAGGTCACCGCGACCTTCGCGCAGATCGCCGTCGACTTTGGCCCGGTGCAGATCCTGGTCAACAACGCCGGTTTGTCGCGCCCCATGTTGACTCTGGAGATGACCGAAGAAAACTGGGATATGCAGATGGACATCAACGCCAAGTCGATTTTTTTGTGCTCCCAGGCGGCCGCACGACAGATGAAGGATAACGGTGGCGGAGCGATCGTGAACATCGGTTCGATTCTAGGCCGCAATGCCTTTCCCGCCACACTCGGTTATTGCGCGTCCAAGGCGGCCACCGATCAGATGACACGGGTCATGGCCATCGAGTGGGCGCGCCTGGGGATCCGTGTGAACTGTGTGGCGCCTGGTTATGTGCAGACCGATCTGGTGGATGATCTGGCCCACGAAGGCAAACTCACACTGCGCGATCTGGAACGACGCACACCCCTGCGGCGGCTGGGCACAGCGCGCGAGATCGCCCGTGCCGTGGTCTACCTCGCGAGCCAGGATGCGGCTTTTGTCACCGGCGAGGTGCTGGTCATCGACGGCGGCTGGACCGCGTTCGGGTATTACCAACCGGCCAAGTGATGATCAACCGAGCCAAGATATGGGCGCACCCCTGTAGGTGCGAATTCATTCGCACATTCAATCCCAAATCGACGCCCCGCTGAATCGAATGTCCGACTGAAGTCGGACCTACGGCGGAAGCGTTAGAAGCGTTCGTATTAAGACCAAACCACTGAACTGCGAGGAACACGGCAATGAAACTTGGCATGCTGTTGCGTAACTCCGGGCCGTCATCAACTGCACAAACCATCGCAGCCTGCGCGCGTGCCGCCGATGAAATCGGCCTCGATGATCTGTGGACCATCGACCATATAGCGATCCCGCCCGACGATGCCGAGGGCTCCGGCGGTCGTTACGTGGATGCCTTGGCGACCCTGGCCTTTGCAGCCGGTGCCACCCAACGGGTGGGCTTGGGTGTTTCGGTATTGGTGTTGCCCTATCGTGCCGCATTACCAACGGCCAAATGGGTGGCCTCTATTCAAGAACTGTCCGGCGGTCGCTTGACACTCGGTGTAGGAGCCGGCTGGATGCCCGCTGAATTCAAGGCCACCGGTGTGGCGCGCGAACAGCGTGGGCGCATCACCGATGAGACCCTGGCCTTTCTGCACGAATGTTTCGCCAATGACATCGTCACGCTGCGCGATCAAGCTTTCATTTTCAGTCCGCGTCCCACGCGACCGCCGATCCTGGTGGGCGGTAATGGTGAGCACGTTCTGCGCCGTGTGGTGCGCTATGGTGATGGCTGGATGCCGATGAGTGGCGACGTAGAAAAATTACGCGAACCGATTAAGGCGCTGACACAAGCCCTGGCGGCTGCCGGCAGGCCTGCGCCGCAGGTTGTGCCGCTCATGCAGCTGGCACTCGACTCACCGGAGCAGGCGGCGGCGCACTTGCGCGATCTGGCCGCGATTGGTGTGACGGGCGTCAGCCACACCGCCCATTACAAAAACGTGGATGATTTTGCGCGCATGGCCACCGCGCTGCTGTATGTGCGTCGGCGTGCGGGACTGGCGTAGGCGAGGGCCGGTGATCGATGAGGCTCGTTAAACACTCACTAGCGCTTGATCCTTGAAATGCTCTCCGATCCCGGAACATCGCAAAAACTCCTAAGAATTATTAGCACCAGGGGGAAGGCGCCGGACGGGCTGCGCGCTTCGGTGGTGAAACTCTACGCCGGCGCAGGAGCGGCGAACGGTGCTGGCTGCGCAGATCCGGACCCCGACACTATCGTTTTAGCTTGGACGAATGCCGCACATCGGAACTCGCCCGTGCAAGAAAATTCGCTGCGCTACGCGGACGCAACGGCAGGTTCTCGCTTGCGTGCACATGACAATAATTGAGCCGTTCAGCGGCCGTCGGGTGTTTGCGACGACGGTGTCTGTGTTGGTACGAGCGCTTTTGTTGAGTCGTTCTCAACTGTCAAAATCGGTTCGCACGGGTTAGGACACTCGAAAACCTTTGAGCCGCAACAGTGAATCGGCCGTTGGGTGATACCACAGGATCGGCTGCCATCCACAACGGCATGCAAGCGGTCAGACCGCAGCGGCTCTAATCGGCCAGAAGCGGTCGCCTGGTCAAGTCAATGGCGGACACTCAAGCTATGTCGAACGTCCGCACGCTGTGCGATCTGCACCTCGGCTTCGAACAGATAGTTCGGCTGAGTTAAGCCGCCAGAATTGGCCGCCGCGGGCCGAGCGATGAACACGCTTCGCGCACTCTGCTACTTGTGCTGAATTCGCGATTGATTGCGGAGCAAGAAGTGAGACGCGCGCGTCGCGCAACCGGCATAACTTCACGTTCAACTACAAACACACAGGCGGCGTGTGTTCCATGCGAACACTGAAGAGCACATTCGCTACTCGTCGTGGGAGTGAATGCTGGTCTCGGCCATGCGGTGGTGTGGTGCTGGGTGGTGGCAGATGAGATCACCAGATCGGTGCGCTCTCTGGCACTCGATGCCTCGTGTCACACCATCGGTGGCCCGCTGCTCGTCGACTCCCGCGCGTAGATCAACGCAACTGAAGGAAATCACCATGGACCATACCGACGAGAGTGCAATGCCTCTAGCAACCGCACTGGCGTGCGCGACGCTCACGACCTGCCAGGACTATGCCGGAGCGGACAATGATGGAAAGCGTGCAGCGATCACGCTGGGGGCGTTGGATGGGCCGCGCTGCGGGATTGACGTGCCTCCCTCATGCGCGTCGCCTGTCGCGACAGCGGGCTCGAATGAGCTGCCGATTGACCTAGCCACATGGTACTTGGTGCTCGCAAGTCTCAGCGGGCAGTAAGGGCGACCCTGGCGTGGGGGCACCCGCCTCCACCATGATGCCCGGCTATAAAACTCGACGCCGATGCGCTCCGGCCAGAAAAATATACCGTCAGTGCGTTCCGCGTCCCGTGCACAACGCGACATTCATGCGAACCGTCCGGCCACGGAGATATGAAATCGGATGGCTCGCGGTGGGAGTCTTAAATTGCTATTGAAGTCCCGCATCACGGCCCGAACGGTGTCAGCAGAGTGATTTCAGACGGTGCTGTCAACTGAGGACGCAGTGCACTGGTTTGTTATCGTCATGGGGAAGCATGACGATTTATCGATGAGTCGTTGATCCTCTGTCTTCCTCTTCCCGCTATGTCCGATTGATCGAAACACCACCATCCACCAGCATCGCAGTTCCGGTCGTAAAAGATGAAGCGTCCGAGGCTAGATACAACACCGACCGCGCCATTTCCTCGGGCTCCGCTAAGCGGCGTCCGGGATAAAGACTCACGACAAAGTCCTGCGCTTCCTTCGTTCCGTTCATTTCGCGGTACATCGCGGTATCAGTCCCCCCTGGCAGGATGGCATTGGCTCGGATCCCTTGCATTGCGAACTCAACGGCAAGCGCTTGCACCAGACCAATTAACCCAGATTTGCTTGCCGCGTAAGCGATCATGCCGGGGAACGCGACGGTGTGGCCGACAAAGGTTGAAGTGAATATCAGTGACCCGCCACCGCGGGCAACCATGGCAGGGGCCTGGTACTTTGCCGCTAGAAACGCGCTTGTCAGATTAGTCTCCACTGTCTTTGTCCAATCAGATAGGGAGACGTCCGCAGTCGGCCCCATCGGGCCAAGTGTACCGACGTTGTTGAAAGCGACGTCGAGCCCACCAAACTCCTGCGTGGCGGCGTCGACGAGCGCCTTGGCGTACGATTCTTCTCTGACGTCACCAGCCAGTGCTATAGCGGCTCCTCCAGCTTGGACGATCTCCTTAACCAGCGCGTCAAGCTCTGATTTTCGTCGCGCTGCTACGATAAGCTTGGCTCCTTCATTGGCGAATAGTTTTGCAGTTGCGTAACCGATGCCCGAACTCGCTCCGGCAACGATGGCGACCTTGTTAAGCAATACGTTCATTAGCTGTCCTTTCTTGTTTGCGAGTTCGGGTTCTATAGCAGGTTTCTGCCGTAGCGCTCGCATCGTGGCGCGCATAGGGATCGCCGTCACTCCGATTCTTGCTTTGTAACGAATTGTCGAAAGCCGCCGACTCTCCGTTGGGCCAAACAACCTGAATTGCGTTGCAGGAAACGAGATGCGGACAGCTGCGAAATAATCGACATTCGTGGTCCTCGAAGAAGAGTAATGGAATTAATTATGTCGAAAGAAGAAGTTAACAAAGCAATCGTGGCTCGCTGGTTCTCCGGCTTTTGGGACAACCCATGGGATCCGAAAATCGTCGACGAGTTGGCAGCTCCTAACATGCTGCTACAGTACTCGTTGCATGCGCCGAGACGTGGTCGGGAAGACGTCAGAGCGTTCATCCACGGATTTCGTGACGCGTTCCCCGATCTCAAATTTGGCGGGGTGGCCGACCTCATCGCGGAGGGCGACTACGTTGTTTGCAGATGGGAAGGCGGTGGTACCCATACCGGCCCAGCGTTCGACGATTTCCTAGTCGGCTCGTTACCTAAAGCGTCTGGACGCGCGATGCGATTCACGGGAACCACAGTTTTGCGCGTCGAGAACGGGATGATTGTCGAGGAGGTCGGCTTGGACGACGGCGTCACAGCGCTTCAGCAGTTGGGGCTCATTCGCCCTGCCTGATCGCTGAACAGATGAATCGGACCGTCATCAAATCCTGTAGCGTTGTGGCGGTCCTTTTATGAGGCGCAGGCAAGAGGTTGTGGTCAGCCGCAGCGGCTCAGATGCGTGAATGCTTATCTGATTCGGAATAAGCGCGGTTGGAGTTGGAACCCGAGAATCCGGCAGTGGAGCCACTGTATGGGTCTCAAGTCTTTCAGGCCTTGGGTCGCCGCCCAGTCCGAAAATCGCAACTTACCCTAGAGTGTGAGAATCCGTAATACTGAAATCGGCATCCGTGTACGACAGTCCGCATGGCGTCGATGTACTAAACCGCTCGCGCGGTACCTCCTAGTCAAGTCGTCGTAAACTTTGGCGTCTTTGCCGGTGTTGGCCGGAAGGATGGACCTGTCCTGTGTTGAGGTTGTGGCGCCAAAACCATCGCCCAACACAGGAGCAGATCCAT
>JANOXY010000048.1:0-14052 GCA_031418675.1 Pseudomonadota bacterium | reverse complement strand
CACATCGTAGCGGTCGAGCAATTCGGCCAGATAAACCTTGTTGGTGCAGCGAATAATTGAGCGTGGATCGTCGATCACCACCAGACCTTCGGCCTCGGCGCGGCTCGCCATGCGGAAGGTATGATGATTGACCGAGGTCGTTTCACGGATGAACAAGGCGTCGAATTCCGCCAGGCGCCCGGCGTCGTCGCGGGTGATGAACTCGCAGGCAAGCCCAACCGCATCCGCCGCTCGCTCGAATTTTTTCAAGGCACGGGCATCGGACGGCGGCATTTTTTCGTTGGGATCGACCAGGATGGCAACGTCAAATCGCGACGCGGTTTTACGGCGACGCACCGGACTGCCACGGCGGAAATGGGAGGCAGCCGCTTCGGCGACAAAAGTCCGATGTTTTTCCGGAATATCGTTGGCGCCCATCAACACCACCGAGCGCAGTTCCCAACGATTACCGCTACGTTCCAGGCGCGCGCGCAGCAGCGGCGCCGGAAACAAATCGAACAAAGCCTTGGCCAGCGCGTCGTAACGCGCCGCCATGTTCTGACCAAAATAGATGGACAGCTCGAAGCTCTTCGAACGCAGCGGCTTCAACATGCGCTGGATACGCTCGTCGAGATCTTCCGACAGGGCCCGCACCATACTGCGTGAACGCAGATCCTGTAGCGTGCTGATGCTGGGCATGGGGCGGTGTCCGCGCGCTTCG
Organism: Pseudomonadota bacterium; assembly: GCA_031418675.1. Taxonomy (GTDB): domain Bacteria; phylum Pseudomonadota; class Gammaproteobacteria; genus JADJYF01. The sequence continues at coordinate 13,352 of JANOXY010000048.1, read as the reverse complement.
GCCAGCAGCGAGACATAATAACCACCGGTCTGGTAGCGGTAAGAGCGGCACAGGTTAAAAACCTTGGCCGCGCGCATTTCGCTGTAACGGCGCTCGGTGAGATAGTCACCAGAGGAAATGACTTCCACACCGGGAATGGTCAGCGGCCAGCGTTTAGGATTGTCAACAATCAGCAGGGCACTCATGGATCGCGCTCCAGTATGAGCAGACTGGCGTCATAGGTCATGACGCCGAGCAGAATGGCACCGATAACACGGTCGATGTGCACCCAGTATTTCTGGCCCGCGCCCACCGGATTGGGCACGTAGGGATCGGCCACCGCGATGCTGCGGTCGTCGCGATTGTAGCCGGCCAGCACCACAAAATGGCCGCAGGATTCGCCATGCACATCATCGGGATCGTCGTGGGGTCCGGAGACCCGCGCATGGCGATAGAGATAGGTGAGATTGAGCCCGGCAATCACGGGCACGCCCCGTTGCAACATGCCGCGTAACTCGGCGCGGGTCAGGTCGGTGAAACGCAGGCGCCCACCGCGTTCCAGAAACTCACAATAACCTTCGACCGCAAACCTGAACTTGGCACTGCGTTTGCGCGCCGCTCGCTCGCGCAGCTTGGCGGCGATGTCGGCGTGTGGATCGGCAAACCAGGTGGGGTCAAAGAGGTTCAGATTGTAGGTGTAGATGGTGGCGTCAAAACCGCGCTTTAAGGCATCACAAGCGAGATGAACTTCCAAGGTGCCGCCGTCTTCCAGCGGCGTCACCGATGCAATCACATCGGACAAGCCAACATCCAGTGCGTGAAAACGATAGAGCGCGTGCAGACAAGTGGGCCCACAGGTGATGCCGTCCGGCTGCGGGTCAATATCCACGGGCAGCTCGAGAACATCAACGGGCATGGTATTGGCCTGCCGGGGCTAAATGACTAAGACTCAGAACAGACCCTCCGAGGATTTGAACACGCCTCCTGCCGCCCCCAATAGTACTCACATCGGGCGCCTAGGACGGCTGGTAATTTTCGGGTTTAATGGCCGAGAAAGAAAGACCAAGGCCGATATCAATAAGCTTTGGCACGCGCTGCGACAAGCGCTTACGGACCCGCGGAATGTGTGAGGACTAACCAGCATGAAATTCGGACTCTTCTACGAGCTCTCGACTCCACGCCCGTTCAACACTCAGAACCAGCGCGCTGTGTTCGAGAACGCACTCGAACAAATTCGCCTCGCCGACGAACTCGGTTTTGCAAGCGTCTGGTGCGTCGAACATCATTTCCTGGAGGAATACTCCCACTCCAGTTGCCCGGATATGTTCCTGACCGCCGCCGCGCGGGAAACCAAGCATATTCGCCTGGGCTTTGGCATCGGCACCTGTGTGCCGTCCATGCACTCGCCGATCCGCTGGGCCGAAAAAGCCGCCTTTCTTGACCATCTGTCCAATGGCCGCGTTGAATTTGGTACCGGTCGCTCCTCGACCTGGAACGAATTGGGCGGCTTTAATTCCATCGTCGACGATACCAAGCGCACCTGGGACGAGTTCTGTCGTGTCATTCCCAAGATGTGGACCGAAGAACGCTTCTCCTACCAAGGCACCTATTTCAGCATGCCGGAGCGCTGCATCCTGCCTAAGCCAGTGCAGGATCCCCATCCACCTTTGTGGGTCGCAGTCACGGCACCGGGCACCGAACTCGACGCCGCCGATCGCGGCATGGGCGCCTTGATCCTTTCCATTTCTGATGTCGAGCGTAACGCGCCACGCATTGCCGAGTACCGTGATCGCATCAAACGCTGCCAACCGGTAGGTTCATTTATCAACGATCAAGTCGCCATCGCCAACTGGCTGCATTGTCATGTTGACGACGCTACTGCGAAACGCCGTGGCGATGAGTTGATCACGACCTTCGGTTACATGGCCGGCCAGACCATTGAAGTGTCGGAGGCCTATCCCGCCAATAATTATTCTGCGCTCGGCCTGCTCGGATCATTACGGCCCGATCCCAATGCGCCTGGTGATACCAAGAAACCACCCGCCAGCGGCTTGTGTTTTGGCGATCCAAAAGCACTCGTAAGCACCATCAAGCGCTGGCAGGCGGCCGGCGCCGATCATCTGATCTTCATGATCCAGGCGCGCGAACACCTGCCCCAGCAGGAAGTGCTCGACTCCTTGCGTCTGTTTGCCCGCGAGGTCATGCCCCACTTCAGCGACGCGCCGATCAGCGCAGCGGTGAACGGATGAACGCGCCGGTATTGCTTTACGGCCAGCGCAGGCCAGAGACCCTGGCCTTGGCTGCTGAGGTACTCGATGTCTCAGCGCAAGAAAATTTGCTCCTGCCCGACGTCGAGATTCTTTACGTGCTGTTCGAAATGCCAATGCAGATGGCACTGGCACGGCTACCGGTCAGTCTGCATCCCAGTGTGCCAGCCGTGCTCGGCATGACGTTCATGCATGCTAAAACCAGCCCGTTTGGTGAATTCACCCTCGCCTATCTTGGCATCGCCTGTCGCACGGGTATCAAACCACGGCATTTCATCACGGGTGCCTTCTGCGGGAATGAAGCTGCCGCGCGGTATTTTGGCAGTCGCTATGGGTTCGCCTGTCAGAGCGCAAGCGTCAGCTATCGCGAAACCTACGACCGCATCCGCGGCGAAGTATCGCTTGCGGGACAGCCGCTTCTCGACATTGTAATTACCGAGTGCGTGCCGCTGATAGGTGTGGGCGGCATGATCAAGTATTCCCCGCCTTTGACCAGCACCCGCATTAACGGCACGCCGGCGATGGTGCAATTTGAAGCGGGCTACGACTTCAAGCGCTCGCTACGTGGCCGGCCACAACTCGCCCGCTTCGACGCCGCCGCGCTGGGCGATGGCGCGGTGCATCCGACCATGGCAATTGCCGGCTCCCACGCGGTGGTCGACTTGCACTTGATGCCAGCGCGATTCCAGGTCGATATGCAAACCCCCGCCGAACAAGGTGGGGCGCGCAAGATCCCGCGCTGATGCCTGTTCTGCACATGCATGAAGACCATCCTGGACGAACAAGCGAGCCACATCCATCGCGATTAGAATGCCCGGACTATTCGTCCGCGAGGCCACCATGACCCAGCCCTATACCGTCGCCCACATGCTTGTCGAAGAACTGCAAGCGCGAAACGTTGCCCACGTCTTTGGCATTCCTGGCGACTATTCACTGGGCCTGTTCAAAGTTATCGAACAATCAGCACTCGCACTGATCGGCACCTGTGACGAACAGGGTGCCGGCTTCGCTGCCGACGCCTACGCGCGCATACGCGGCCTGGGTGCGGTGGCCGTGACCTATGGCGTGGGCGGATTGAAGCTCGTGAATTCCACCGCCCAGGCCTATGCCGAACGTTCACCCGTGGTGGTGATCAGCGGTGCGCCCGGCATCGGCGAAGCAAGCAACGATGCCCTGCTCCATCATCGAGTGCGGGACTTTGGCACCCAGATGCGCGTGTTCCGCGAAGTCACCGTCGCACAATGTGTGCTTGACGATCCACGCACCGCGCAACGGGAAGTGCGGCGCGTACTGGCGGCCGCGGCGCGCCACAAGCGGCCGGTTTATATTGAGATCCCGCGGGATTGTGCGCTCGCGACCGTGGTCGCTGACAGCCCCGAAGTTGTCCCTGCAACAGCGCCGAGCTACGACCCGGCGACGCTGGCCGAAGCGCTGCACGAAGCTGTCGGCATGCTCAATCGTGCGCAGGCACCGATCATCCTGGCCGGCGTCGAACTGCATCGCTTCGGTCTGCAGGACAAACTCATTCAGTTGGTGGGCAAGTCCGGCATACGCTTCGCCACCACTATCATGGGCAAGTCCGTTGTTAACGAAGAGTTGCCTGGTTTTGTCGGCGTCTACGCCGGCAGCCTGTCGAACGAGATGGCGCGCTCGGCGGTCGAATCCAGCGACTGCGTATTAAATCTCGGCGCGATGTTGACCGATCTCGACACCGGCATCTTCACCGCCAATCTCGATCCCGCGAAGTTGATAGCGGCCGGCGCCGAATCCCTGAGCATTCGTCGGCATTTTTTCCAGGGTCTGGGTTTGGCGACGTTTCTCGAAGCCTTGTGCAAGGCTGACTTGATCGCACGCGGTCCCTTGCCACTCAGCTGCCATGCCGGCGCTGCGGATTTCACTGCACTGCGCGATGCTCCGATTACCGTCGCGCGCCTGTTTGAATGTCTTGATGCGGAATTGTCGGAAGACGTTGCGGTAATCGCCGATCCCGGAGATGCGCTGTTCGGCGCCATTGACCTCACCATTCACTCCCGTTCGGAGTTTGTTGCCTGCGCTTATTACGCTTCGCTGGGTTTTGCCGTGCCGGCCAGCGTCGCTTTGCAATTGGCTGAGCCGCAGTGGCGCCCACTGGTCTTGGTCGGCGATGGCGCCTTCCAGATGACGGGTATGGAGATCTCCACCGCCGCCCGCTACGGGCTGACGCCCATCGTAGTGGTGCTGGACAACAATGGTTATGGCACCGAACGCCCGATGCTGGACGGCGCTTTTAATGATGTGCACCCGTGGGCGGTCAGCAAACTGCCAGCGATTATCAATGGTGGGCACGGTTACGAAGTGAACACTGAAGCGGAGTTTGTCGCCGCCTTGAAGTCAGCCCTGGCCGAGACCGCCCATCTCGCCATCATCCACGTGCACATCGCCCAGGGTGATATTTCACCGGCCTTGGAGCGCTTGACCCGCGAGTTAGGCCGCCGCGTATAACACCACCGCTTTTAGCGTAGGTCCGACTTCAGTCGGACATTCATGCCAAGCCGCATCCTGTAGGTCCGACTTCAGTCGGACATTCATGTTGCGGGATGGCTGGCACTGATGTGTTCGCTCAGATACGCATGATGCATGGCACCGCGATCGTCCCACAGCGTGATCGCTAGCGAAGCGCCAAAAGCCCCCGCGGTGATACGCATGAAATTCAGCATGCCCGAGGCCGAAGCGGTGATGGTCTGATTGGCGCTGATCCGCTCCTGCGCCGCTGCGATGGTGGCCCGATCGGCATAGATCGGCAGCCTTACGCTGGGACTGACGCCGAGCGTGCCGGCGTCTGCTTCCAACAGAGTGTTGTCGTCAGCGACGCGCGTGTCGGCAAGCGGCTTGCCGCCAGGCAACAGACCCGCTGAGCTCACACAGCCTGCCAAAACGAGCCCGCAGGTGGCGGCCAGCAGCGTGGCGCGCGCGCCCTGCGCTGATCGGCGCCGTGCGTTCATGCCGCGCCCTCGCGCTGCGTGCCATTGGTGAGCATGCGCTGCAGATAGCCCAGCAGGGTCTGCAATTCATCCGCCTTAAAATCCTGCAGGTGAAGATTGAGCACCTCGGCCAGAAGCTGGGGAATCTGAGCCGCTACCTTGAGGCCGTCGGCAGTCAGTTCAAGACGTACCACGCGTCGATCAGTGGCGCTGCGGGCACGCGCCAGCAAGCCCTTGGCTTCGAGGCGATCGAGCATGCGGGTCATGGCGCCGGTATCGATGTCCATGCCACGCGCAAGTTCGGCCGCCGTATTGCCACGGCCCTCCGCCATCAGCAATAACGGCCCCCATTGCATGGCGGTCAAATCCAGGGTCTGCATGCGCTTTTCGAAATGGCGCTGCATCGAAGCGTAGAGACGGCGCAACAGATAACCGTAGGAGTTATCCGTGGCATAGGTCCGCCCGTCGTAAAACGGCGAGGTGGCGCGTTTGCGCGTTTTGGCCGCTGCGCGCGGACTGCTGGGCGTGGACTGTCGAGTGGGCATAGGGCATATTACTGCCTATGCAGTGATTGCCCCAGCATTGATTGCCGCGGCTGCGATGAGCAGCAAGCGCAGCGATGGGGCGGGCCGCGGGTGGCAATCCCGGTTAGAATCCCTGCGCGATGCCGTGGACAGCGGCATCGCCGCCCTGCGAGCAACGCTCGTGATGGCGGGGCCCGCCAGACGGGAACTTGTCCAAAATGACGAACACTCGGATTTTGTTGCACCAGGGCGCGTTGCGCTCGAGGCCATACGCGCGAGCCGCGCGTCGCCGTCCCAGCCCGGATTACCCGGGCTGCGGTCAGCCGAAGCTTCTGCGTGCCCAGTGCCGGACAGCTCGAGTCGCGTAAACGCATCGCCGCGCGAATCTTGTAGACCGACCTGCGACTCCCCAGTCTTCGCCACAGCATCGGGCCTAGCGGCCTGACCCACGCGCGGCGAGTCGCCGCCTAAGCCCTCGGGAACGGAGCACTAGTGACCGATAAAACGCTGACTGACATTTGTTTTGAAAACTTCGATCTGCACCCCGACCTGCTGAAAGGTCTAGAAGCCGCCGGCTTCCTGCGCTGCACACCGATTCAGGCCATGAGCCTGCCATTGACCCTGGCTGGCAAGGATGTTGCCGGACAGGCCCAGACCGGCACCGGCAAAACCTGCGCCTTTCTGGTTTGTTTGTTCAATCGTCTTCTGAAGAATCCGGGCAGTCCCGAGCGACGCACCCAGGACACCCGCGCAGTCATCCTCGCACCGACCCGTGAGCTGGCTATACAGATCGACAAAGACGCGCGCCAGATCGGCGCTTATACCGGCTTGCGGACGGCCCTGATTTACGGCGGTGTCGACTACGACAAACAACGTAAGACCCTCGAAGATGGTGTCGACGTCATCATCGCCACCCCAGGTCGGCTCATCGACTTCGTCAAGCAGCGCGCTATCGAACTCGGTTCGGTGGAAGTGATGATCATGGACGAAGCCGATCGCATGTTCGATCTCGGCTTCATCAAGGACATCCGCTTCCTGTTGCGGCGCATGCCGGGACCCAGCGAACGCCAGAACCTGCTGTTTTCCGCGACCCTGAGCCATCGGGTGCTGGAACTGGCCTACGAGCATATGAACGATCCGGAGAAACTCGTCATCGAGACCGAATCGATTACCGCCTCCAGCGTGCGCCAGACGGTTTATTTCCCCGCGACCGAAGAAAAAATGCCGCTGCTGCTCGGCCTGCTGGCGCAGATGGGCGCCAACCGCTCGATGGTGTTCGTTAATACCAAGTACGGCTGCGAACGCGTGGCCCTGATGCTGGAGCGCGCCGGCTATAAAGTGGGTGTGCTGTCGGGTGATGTGCCGCAGAAAAAGCGCGAGACCCTGCTCGGTCGCTTTGTGAAGGGCGAGCTCTCGCTGCTGGTCGCGACCGACGTCGCAGCCCGTGGCCTGCACATCCCCGGTGTCAGCCACGTCTTCAACTTCGACCTGCCCTTTGATGCGGAAGACTATGTACACCGCATCGGCCGCACCGCGCGGCTGGGGGCCGAAGGTGATGCGATCAGTTTTGCCTGCGACGAATACGCCATGAGCCTGCCCGACATCGAGGCTTACATCGAAATGAAGATCCCGGTTGCGGCGGTGGACCCCGCCCTGCTGCTGGCACTGCCACCACGCCGGGCACCGCGCGCAGAAGGTGATACGGGTGGCGAATCGGTCATCGAAGACGCCCTGGCGGCCGCCTCGGCCGAACGCAAACGACGCCGTGAACGCGACGGCGGGGGCCGCGCTCGCGACGGTGGCGGTGGTAGCGGCCCGCGCAGTCGCAGCGGCCCACGACGGGAAAGCGAACCGCGTCGCGAGGCACCCAGGGCGGAGCCTGCACCCGTCGTGGCGGTGGTCAGCGCCGAGGCTGCCGTTGCCAACGGTGACGAAGCGCAACGCAAACGCCGAAGGCGCGCGCGCAAGCCGCGCTCGGAAACCGTCGCAACCGTCGAGACAGTCACGGCCAGCGCCGAGGTGAACAAAACCCAGGTCAGCGGCGAAGCACCCAAGCTGCGAACCCGTATCAAGCAGAAAGTGAAATCCTTCCTGAGCGTATTCCGCGGCGGTCGACGCTGAAGCCGGAACCGGGCGTCCCCGCTGGCGGCGCCCCCTGGCCTCGAGTCGCGCACTGGAAGCACCGCTCTAGCGGACTCCATGACTCTCACTCAAACCTCCTATTTAACTTTAAGTGCAATGAGAAACTGCCGATATTTCATTGACGTCGGTCACTAGTCTTACCAGAATTCCAAACCTAAATCGGACCTGATCCGCTGCGCAGCACGGCCCAGGCGCAGGACTGAACTGTCCGCCGTCAGAGCAACGAGCAAACCATGGCCACACGACGCGGTAGCGCAGCAAACGACATCCTCACGGGCGGCAGCACAGTCGACACGCTTTTGGGTTTGGCGGGCCACGATCGCCTGCGCGGCCTCGCGGGTAACGACACGCTCGACGGCGGCGTGGGGGATGACACCCTGGACGGTGGCAGCGGCAACGATACCTTGATCGGTGGCGCCGGCCATGACCGCCTGCTGGGCGGCGCCGGCAACGACAAACTGCGCGGCGATGCTGGCCGTGACCGACTCGACGGCGGCAACGGTGACGACCGGCTCGATGGTGGTAACGACCTGGACATCCTGCTCGGTGGTGCGGGCAATGACACCCTGCTGGGCGGGGCCGGTAACGACACGCTGAGCGGTGGCACCGGCAACGACACCTTGCTGGGCGGCGCAGGTAATGATGCGTTGTCCGGCGGTAGCGGTGACGACAGCCTGCGCGGCGACACCGGTAACGACACCCTCGACGGCGGCACTGGCATCGATGTCTTGGCGGGTGGCGCCGGTAACGATAGCCTGATCTATGACCGTGAGGATGCCAGCGGGGATGGTGGCAGCGGTACGGACACCCTCCAGCTGAGCGGCAGTGGTGTCACCCTAGGCGTCGCACGTCTGCACAACTTTACGTCGTTTGAGTCTGTCGATTTACGCGGCAGCGGCGCCAATAACCTGGCCTTGGATGCAGCCATGGTCGCGCGCCTGTCCGAAACTGCTGCATTGCGTGTCATTGCAAACAGCGACGATAGCCTGTTCCTCAATGGCGGCTGGGTGCTGGGCACCACCGTTGACGACATCACCACCTACACCCACGACGGCAGTACGGCACAGGTTGACTCCAGCGCCCACCTCAACCTCAACGGGGTATTTGTGCTGGCGACACTGGATGGCCACAACGGCAGCCGTTTTGATGCGCCAGCGACGGCAGCCGGTAGCCGCAACGTGGTCGGCTTGGCGGTCATCGGCGACATCAATAACGACGGGCTGGACGACTTTGCCATCGGCACACCGGGTGTAGGAGCTGGTGGTGCCTATGTGCTGTTCGGCACCGCGGGCGAATTTGACGCGACGTTTGCGCTGGAAACCATCACAGCCGGCAGCGGATTTCGCATTGAAGGGGTCGACACCAATGATTTTGCCGGTACGTCCATCAGCGGCGTGGGCGATGTTAACGGCGATGGCATCGCGGACTTCGTCGTCGGTGCGCCGGAACGCGCAGGCAGTATTGGCAGCAGCTATGTGATCTTCGGCCAGGACGGCTCGGCTTTTGGCACGAGCCTGGCCCTGGCCAATCTGGATAGCAGCAAGGGTTTTCGGCTCGATGGGCTATCCACCTTCGATCACAACGGTCGTGCTCTCAACGCCGCGGGTGATGTGAATGGTGATGGTTATGGCGACTTTATTCTCGGTGCCAATGAGGCACCGTCCTATGGCATTGGCTTCGGTGCAAGTTACGTGGTGTTTGGTGACGGCGATAGCACCGTCACCAACATCGACCTCGCTGCGCTCGACGGCAATGAAGGTTTTCGTATCGATGGCGCCGCCGATGGTGACAACGCCGGTAGCGCTGTCAGCGCCGGCGATATCAACGGCGACGGTTATAGCGACCTGCTGATCGGGGCGCCCTACGCCAGTGGCGCGGGACCTGCACAAGGAGGATCGGCCTACGTGATTTTTGGCAGTGCCACAGCGGGCGGCGCGCCGCTCGATCTGGCCAGCTTGATGCCCGCCCAAGGTATTCGCATCGACGGCCTCAGCGCCGGCAACCTGCTGGGCGCGAGCTTGAGCGCCACCGCAGACATCAATGGCGACGGCATCGACGACCTCGTACTCAGCGCCAGCAACGTGGCCTCCGCTGCACCCGCGGCTGGATCGGTTTACGTGATTTTTGGTTCGCGCGCAGATTTTGGCGCATCCATCGATCTCAGCACCCTGGATGGGAGTAACGGCTTCCGCATCGACAACGAGGCCGCCGTGCGTGTCGGCTCGGGCGGCGATCTGAATGGTGATGGCTTCGACGATGTCGTAATCCAGAGCACGCCCGACCTTGCTCAACAAGGTGCGGGTTACGTGGTGTTCGGCGCAGCCGGCGGCTTTGCCGATCATTTTTCCCTGACGGCAATCAACGGGACAAATGGCCTGCGGTTTGATGGTGTATACGCTGCCGATGCCGTCGGCATGTCCCTTAACGCCGCCGGCGATGTTAATGGCGACGGCTACGCCGACTTACTGCTCGGCGTACCCTATGCGGACACCATCACGGTCAACAGCGGTTCTACCTATCTCATTTACGGACGCGACTTCACCGGTGCCGTAGCGCAGCAAGGTGGCAGCGGTAACGACACGCTCAGCGGCACCGGGGCGGCCGAAAATATGCTCGGCGGTCGTGGCAACGATACGCTCACCGGCGGTGCCGGCAGCGATGTCCTGCTGGGCGGCAGTGGTGATGACATCCTCAGCTACGACCGTCTCGACCGCCGTATTGACGGTGGCAGCGGCAGCGACACGCTGCGCATCACCGATGGCAACGCTGATTTGCGCGGGGCACAGCAGCTCGTACACAACGTGGAAGCACTGGACCTGCGCGGTGGCTTGGCGAGCAGTGTCAGTCTCGATATCCGCGGTCTGCTCGCCCTGAGCAGTTCGCCCCACTACCTGCGCGTGCAGGGCGACAGCACCGATCTGCTCAATCTGACCGGCGCGTGGCAAACCGCCGATGGCGCCAGCGCGGGTTTTTTGCGCTTCGAGTCCGGCGCCTTCCAGGTCGACGTCGCAACCGGCATGCAGGTGCTGAGCGGCGGCGTGCTGGCGCTCAGCGATTTGAATGGCAGCAACGGTTTCCGGCTCGACGGCAAAAGCAGTAACGATCGCATCGGCGCCAGCGTCGCGGGTGGTGGTGATCTGAACGGCGATGGTTACGCCGACATCGTCATCGGCGCGCCCAAAACCAACGCACCCGGCTCGGATTCCGGCGCAGCCTACGTGGTTTATGGCGCGGCCAGCAGTGGCAACGCCGTTCGCTCGCTTGAGCTCGCATCCTCCACCAACCCAACGGGACTCGATGGTCGCAACGGCTATCGCATTGACGGCATCCTGGACCGGGATCGGCTAGGCAACAGTGTCGCACTGTTGGGCGATGTTGATGGCAATGGTTACGGGGATCTGCTGCTCGGCGCACCGCTCAATGACACCGCAGCTTCGGACGCGGGCGCGGCTTACCTGGTGTTTGGTGGCGCGCCAGCGACCAATGCGCCCGGCACTATCACGATCGCTGATCTCAACGCTAACAAGGGCCTGCGCTTGAGCGGCGATGCCAGCGCCGATTCCAGCGGTCATGCAGTGAGTTCGGCGGGGGACTTTAACGGCGATGGCTTTGCAGATTTCGTCGTTGTCGCCAGTTACGACAACACGGCAAGCGCCGATGATGCGGGCAGTGCTTATGTTGTATTCGGCGCCAAGCACAGCCTCAACGGGGATATGGCGTTGAGCGCGCTCGATGGCAGCAACGGTTTCCGCCTCGAAGGTGTCGCCGCGTTTCAGGTCAGAAGTGTCGGTTCTGCCGGCGACATCAATGGCGACGGCCTCGACGACCTGATCATCGGCGGCCCCTATGCAAGCGACGATACCGGCATCAGCTTCGTGGTCTTTGGTACCGACGCTGCGCTCCCGGCGGCGGTCAATCTCGCTGCCCTGACAGGTCTCAACGGCTTCAGCGTGCCGGGTCTCGCCACGGGTGACCGCAATGGCTTCGCGGTCGCGGGCGCGGGCGATTTTAATGGCGACGGTCTTGACGATTTTGTCATCGGCGCCGAGCACGCCGATCCCCATGGCCTCAATTCGGGGTCCACTTTTCTGATATTCGGCGCAGAAGACTTCAATGCAAGCCTCGACCTCGCAATACTGGACGCCGATCACGGCTTGCGTATCGACGGCGTAACGGCCGGTGATTACAGCGGCAGATCGGTGGCGGCCGCCGGCGACGTCAACGGCGACGGCTACGATGATTTGCTGATCGGCGCCCCGGGCAGCGATAGCGGCGGCCCGGATGCGGGCTCGACCTATCTGGTGTTTGGCGCTGCCGGGGGCTTGGGCACAACACTCGATTTATCCACGCTCGACGGCTCACGCGGCTTGCGTTTTGACGGGCGCATAGTCAGCACCGGCGAAGAACTCAGCGGTTCCTCCGTAAGTGCTGCGGGCGACTTCAATGGTGATGGTTACGACGACCTCGTGATCGGCGCCGAAGGTAGCGGCGGGCCGAGCGGCAGCGCCTATATGGTGTTTGGCCGCGACTTCACCGGCGCGGTCACCCATCAGGGCGGCGATGGCAACGACAGCTTGAGCGGCAGCGGCGCTGCCGAGATTCTGATCGGTGGCCGTGGCGACGACAGGCTCGACGGTGTGGGTGGTGCCGACGTGTTACGCGGTGGTGCCGGCCACGATGTACTACTGTGGCGTGGTGGACTGCGCGAGCTCGATGGTGGCAGTGGGACCGACACCTTACGCATCGATGGCGAAAACATCAGTCTGGATTTTTCCGTGCTTGCCAATCACACCGTGACCGGCATCGAGCGCATCGATCTTACGGGCAGTGGCAACAATGCCTTAAACATCAGCTTCCGCGATGTTCTGGCGCTAGTCGACCACAGCGCACTGCGCATCGATGGCAACACCGGTGACAGCGCAACTTCCGTTGGCCAGGGCTGGACCAGCAACCCCGAAGGGACGCTCACCATCGCAGGGCAGCAGTACACGAGTTATACCCACCTCGGCCTAACGCTGCTGGTGGACAGCGATATCACCGCCAACATCTCGTGAAAGAGATTTTCCGTAGGTCCGAATTTATTCGGACATTCGCAGTGAATTGCCCGTCACCATTTTCAAGCCAAGTGTCCGAATAAATTCGGACCTTCGCAATGAATTACCCATCACCATTTTCAACCCGAGTGTCCGACTAAATTCGGACCTACAAAACCGTGAATCCCCTGTAGGTCCGAATTTATTCGGACATTCGCAGTGAATTACCCATCACCGTTTTCAACCCGAGTGTCCGAATAAATTCGGACCTACAAAACCGTGAATCCCCTGTAGGTCCGAATTTATTCGATGTACTAAACCGCTCGCGCGGTACCTCCTAGTCAAGTCGTCGTAAACTTTGGCGTTTTTGCCGGTGTTGGCCGGAAGGATGGACCTGTCCTGTGTTGAGGTTGTGGTGCCAAAACCATCGCCCAACACAGGAGCAGA
>JANOXY010000047.1:0-6136 GCA_031418675.1 Pseudomonadota bacterium | reverse complement strand
AGCGGCAGCTTGGCTTTCTGCACGCGGTCATAAGCACAGCCGACATCAACGCGGTCGTGCACTTCTACCATGAAGTGATGGATTTGTTTCGACGCAGGCAGGGCCGCAAATGCCAGGGTATGGTGCCGTGGGTTGCAATGGGTGAAAGCGGCGTCGACTACCATGCCGGGTGCGACTTCCTGGCGGATGTAATCGCTTAAGCGAAAGCCAAGCAAGCCGTAGAAATCGAGCATGGCCTGTCGATCGTCTGTCGGCAGGAAGGCATGGCCGGCGCCGCCACTGCCCGTGACAAAGCCCGAAGGCACGAGCGCGGAGTGAAACACGCTATCGGCCAGCGCCAGATCAACATACAGTTCGACCCGATTGCCCGCGGGATCCTGGGTCGCCACCAGACGGCGAACCTGGCGTCCTCGCGCCTGTTCATCGCTACAAGCTTCAACTCCTACGCCGTGTGCACGCAGCCGCGCGACCAAGGCATCGAGGGTCGCATCGGTGTCGCAGTCGTAACCAATGCAGCACATGTCGTTGGCTGGGCCGGCTTCAATAATAAGACGATGCACACGCTCATCCATGCGCAAGCCGAGCCGCTGGTCCGCCTGCTCGTAGCCGAGGCCAAGGCCCAGCACATCGACCGCGAAGCGTCGCCACGCGTCGAGATCGGAGGCTTGAATTCCGATATAGCCCAATTCTTTGACACTGCACATCGCGGTTCTCCAGATTAAATGTTCCGCTGCATGCCCCGCATTGCTCGTCTCACTACGCGCCAAATACAGCGCCAAAGACGAGTCGCAAGCGGTGAGCAGCGCGGCGGCCGTAATCATCCAGAAATTTTTTAGGAACAGTTTTTATTGATTACTGTAACTCAACATGTTTTGGTTGTCCTTTGAGAGATAGGCCGCATAAATGCTGTCTAGGTCGAAACCGAGATAAAAAATGCGGTGCTTCGCGCTGACGCCAAGGAACGAATGTTGTCAACGACAGCCGGTGATGTCGGGTTCGCAACGGAATTTCGGCCGCCAATGTGGTCGGCGGTGCGGATCTAGCGGTTCGTCCCGGGGCATCGTGTCTTCTCGGTCCCGCCAGCACGAGCGATACCCTGCCTACGTGTCAGGCCAGCTCCGCGTCTATGCGTCAGGGAAGGGTCTCAACACGAGCGTCGTGGCGGCGGCCCACCGGGCGCGATGATCGAGGTTTTTTTGATCACGGCTGGATCTTCGATGCTCGCGATCGTCTTGGTCGGGCCATCTCAGTGTTCAGAGGTCACCATCTCGATCTTGAATCCACGCCACAACCGTAATACCCACGACCAATTTGACGACTGTGCGTCTAGCTGTTGTGCAAGCGGTCTTAGCGTCCCCTTTGGGGAAAAATGGTAGAAAGTGCTGGTGCATCCCGAGTCACCACCATCGGTGATGGCGCAGGCTGACGAAGAAGGGCGACCCAGAAGTGCGGCGGCTCCTGTTCAACGCCGCCATGCAAGCTCGGCGTAGCCCCTTATGGGAGCCGTACTATCTGGCACTGAGGCAGCGCGGATTAAGCGCCACCGCAGCCTTTGTGGCGCTTGGTCGCAAGCTCGCACGGATATGTTTCGCATTGCTCAATAACGACACTGAATTCAATCCGAATCGACGATCGGGGGCTTGCGCTTCGACATAGAATCTATACTCAAGCCCTTTGTTCGGTTACATGGAAGCCAACCCCTACCGCCGCTACACTTGATTCGTCGCCCGCAATGCAGACGGATGCAGCCTGCGGTCTAAACGCATATGGAGCGCGCATATGAAATCCCACGTTTTCCGCACCACCGTGCTCATTGGAACGATGGCGGCCGCTGCTCTGGGGACTCACTCCAGTCAGGCCACAACCCTGCAAACCAGTGTGTCCATCACTCAGGAACGGTCCTTCTGGGACGCCAGCGTGTGGATTCCGGCGCAAACCCCGGGAGCCGGCGACACCGTCCGCATTGGTAACGTCGCACCTCGACTGTACTTAGGCGATTTTGCGCCGTTCGCGGCTCAGAGCCGCCAGATTTCGCGGCTCCATTTCGATGGGACGGGTGCATTGCATGTGCTGGATTGGCGCAGCAAGCCGGTCGGCGGCCAGGCCGGCGGTCTCAGCTTCTCGCAGGACGACCCTGCCGACTTCGGTGTCGGGATCCGGATCGGTCGTATCAGCGGGGCCACGGGTAGCCTTGTGCCCTCGCGAAACCAGATCATCTTTATCGATGCACAGAACGCCGCGGCAGATGCGATGAACATCCGCATCGGCGGCGGGGCCTTCTCGAACGAGGACTCCAGTGAGACTCTGCAGCTGTTTGATTCGCATCCCACTACCCTGTATGCCAATGACGTCACAATAGACAATGCCGGTCGTACTCAGCTCCTTATCGGTGGCCCCGAGTTGGTTGCAAACCGACTGATGGTTGGAACGGGAGTCGATGCCAGTGTGATCGTTGACACCGGCGCTTTGACTGCCAAAGAGGCAAGTTTCGCTAACAACGGCTCGGGTACCTCCCAGGTGCCACTCCTCGTGGCCAGTGGCGGCGTGGCAACCATCGACAGCCTCAGGTTCCAGGCAAGCGGCACAAACACCACAAGCACGATCCAGGTTGGCACACCTGCCCTTGCATACAATAGCGGCGGTACAGCCACCGTCGACAATGCGAGTGTGGTCGCTAACGGTGCAGGGACGGTCAGGCTCGTTGCCGACGGCGTTGGCGGTGCCCCAACTGCACTGCGGTTCACACAGTTTTCCGGCGAAACGTCGGACGGCGGCACGCTGGAGTTGCAGGCCATCAACGGTGGCCATCTCGCGCTATCACAGGCAACTTTATACAACCAACGATCGATACCGGGATCATCGACGCCGGGCCAACTGCGCATTCTCGTCGATGGCGCTGGTTCGCAACTTATCGGGGGCGTCGGATCGAAGCTTTTTCCTGGCACGCTTGATGTGGTGAGCGGCGCTGTGGGGTTCGACTTTTCCAATGGCGGTGGATGCATCGATTGCGAGCTCCATGTCGGTGCTGGCGGCGACGCGACCATTTCCGGCGACTCGACCATCGAATTTACCCGCATCAAGTTGGATGGGCGCAACAGCGCGTACGCAATCGGGCCGGCGCTTGCCACGATTACGAAATCATTGAAAACCGCAGCTGCGCCGGAAGTCATTGTCGATAACGTTAACGTCGATGCCGACTTTGTCTTGTTGGCTGATGGTTCCAAATTGGGCGGCGATATAAACAACGATCCCATGGCGCCGACTGCGGGATCGCAATTAAAAATCGAACTTGGTTCGCATCTGCGCGTCGGCCGGGATCCGGCGAGCGACCAAGCGCCGCTACTCGCTATCGGCACTCACGGTGAATTTACCATCGACCCGAGCGCCTCGGCGTTCATTGGTGATCCGCTCGCAAGCGCGAGCTACGTGGCGGGGATGATCACGCTTGTTGCGGGTGGCAACATCTACGGCAACGGTACCATCAATGGCATCGGCTTCAGCGCTGGATCCAGTCCGACTGTGATGAACGACGGCGGCACACTGCACCCCGGCTTCTCACCGGGCAAGCTGACCATCGACGGTCAATACATCCAGCAGGACGGCGAACTTGAGCTCGAAATCGCCGGCACAAACCCGGGTGAATACGATGTGCTCGATGCCAGCCAGGGTGCCCGGTTTCTCGGCGGCACGATTCGTATCGTGTTGCTGAACGACGTCCCACTCGTTAACGGCACACGCTTCGACTTTTTCGGCAGCAGTGGTCTCAATTACTTCGATCCGGTTGTGACAATCCTCGACGGGACCGGGTTCGGACTGGTGTTCGACTATTCTACCGGTGCCGTGACTATCGGCGCACCCGTTCCGCTACCCCCCACGGCACCGCTGTTCGCGCTTCAGTGCTTAGGTTTGCTCATCATCGCCCGGCGCAGTAAAGCGAGACGTTCGCGCGACGGATGACGGATGTCGGTGTAGCGTCAGGCCCATCTTGGGTCCGTGCGTGAGAGAGCGATCTGCCGTCAGCCTGGTTGCTCCCGGCCCGGCAATTGTTGATGTGGCGGCGCTCGCACGAAGGGCCTGAAGACTGCGATCGTAGTTGGCTCAGGAACGGGCACAGTAGCTCCCTCTATCGACCCTGTCGGGGGATTGGAAAATAGAGGCGCAGCGATTGTCCTGCAATCGGAGTCAAGGCTTCCTCCGAGAAGCCCGCCGCTGTCGAACGCTATCGAGCCCCCGGCGTTGGTCATCGGAGCTAGAAGGGTTAACCGCAAAACGCTCTCGCCGGTCAAATCGGGTCCTAGCCCCGAAATAAAACTCAAGAACGTATCGCTCGCAGAAACGGTTGCGAAATCAAACAAAGCGCCGCCACTCGCCACGGACACGGTCGAAAACATCGCCAAATCGGCGTCGTAGACAAACGATCCGATTATGTCGAATCCGGCTGCTGCAACAGCAACGAAATCCCACTTGATTGGGAGTGCTTGTACGGCGCTTGAACAAAGGCCTAGAACGAGTGCCGCGAGTACCCGCGATAGAGGTCGTAGAGTCATGCAGAACGCTCCTCCTCTCGACTTGATATCTCGGTTTTCATGGCAATAATCGCGCCCACACTGGCGAAGGTGGGCTGGAGCAATACGATCCCGGTAAGGACCCGGGCGTCAGGCCTGTTCGCGCAGCATCAAAACAAGGACGTCGTTCTCGGGGGTGCTGATTGCCGGTTCGGGATTCGATCGCACCACATCGACAATCGAAAGGCCTGCCGCAGTCGCGGCTTCCTGCCACGCAGTAAGCGATCTGACCCGCTTGTTGACGCGGATCTCGCTTTCTGCCGCCTCTGCTTTCGAATAATCCCGCCAGCTTTCGAACTTGTCGACCTTGTGGAACTGGGCATTTCGCGTCACCGCGCCGAAATCCCCGCCAATGAACATGATGCCCGAGGGTTTCAGCATCGCAGCAAGCGTCTTCAACGCGACTAGCCATTTGGCATCGTCTACGATGTGGAACATGACACCGATCGCCGAAATGAAATCGACTGGGGCGCCAAGTGTGCCGATCTCGAAATCTTCCGCCGCAATGTCGGCCTTGTGCACACGCACGCCCGCATCACCGGGATATTTCGCGCGCAGATGGTCGGCCATGAAATCGGTGATCTCCACCGCTTCGGCTTCGGCCACAAGCAGCACGTCCCGGAAGAAATCAATCCAGTGGCCCGTCGCCGAACCGATATCCAGAAGACGATACTTTCGCCGCCGTGCAATGGCTTCCGAAGCCGTGACGGTTGAGCCATGCGCTGGCGGTGTCCGCCGCGACAGCGCCTGCAGGATCGAGTTTTCGACCGAGTTATAGTGAAACCGCGATTCGACCAGGCTGAAATCATTGCCGATGGTAATCCGGTCGCTGACTTCGTGGCGGGCGGAAGACTTGTAGAAACTGTCAAAGAAGGTCGCCTCGTCATAGGCAACCTCGCGCAGTTCTGCCGCTTCGGTCTTCTCTGCTCCTGCAGCGTTCGTCTTGGCCCGGTTCCTGTCGCGCATGAGATTCTACCGTCCTGGTGGTGATTGGGCGCTGGCTGCTTTATCTGCACTGCGCCGATAGATTCTATGTCGAAGCGCAAGCCCGCGACCGTAACTCTGGATTAAATTCAGTTCCATTCTTCTATAGAGCGAAACAGTCACTACTCGCTGGCATTCGGGGGGCCGCCCCCGGCGTTTTGTAGCCAATTCAGCATTTCCTTGACCGCCTTATCCCATTCCGACGAAAGATGGAGCAGTTCGGCGGGCATCTCTGACACGGTGGTTTTGACCATGGCGATAAACACCGTCTCCAGTTTGCTTCGGTCCGGGTGGGTGGTCATGGCCGCACCGTCCAGCAATTCGCCGACTGCGACGCGTGCGCTTACCTTTATCAGCGCGCTACCTCATGCGGCGATTTAATCTGCTTGCGGCTTTAACGCCGCGGCCAGCAATCGTTCGAGCTGCTCCCTTTCCATTGAGTGCTGCGGTGCGCGCTCGACAGTTTTGCCATCATCGCAATGATCCCATTGCACGACCATCCGCCGCGCCGCCCCATCGCGATGCGCAGAAACGGTTCTTCGCCGGTATCCGGCCGCACCACTTCGTACCGATGACCCCGAAATCCA
>JANOXY010000046.1:0-3664 GCA_031418675.1 Pseudomonadota bacterium | reverse complement strand
GACACAGCCTCCGGCTGCGACAACAGCCGCGTGAACGGCGCCAGATGCCGGCGGAACAGTGGCTCGACCAGCGGATAGTGGGTGCAACCAAGTATCGCACGATGGGGCGGCGTGCCACCCGTCTGCGCCATCATGCCATCGACGGCCTGCTGCACCAGCGCCTCTAGCTCGGCCTCCGGGCGCGCTACTTCGATAGCGCCGGCCAGGTCAGGGCAGGCCTGCTGCACCACGGTCGCCCGCGGACACCGCTTCCGGATTTCCTCTGGATAAACAAAGGAGGCGATGGTGCGGGTGGTACCAAACACAGCGATGACATCGGTATTGTATTTCTGCGGATACTGCGGCGCACTAACCGCCCACGGCGTCTGCGTCGCCGCTTCGACGGTAGGCGCCACGATGCCAAGGACATTGTGGCCACGCCACTCGGAGTTCGGCAGCCACTCCTGCTGTAAAGCGCGAGCGGCCACACAGGTGGCCGTATTGCAGGCCAGCAGCACCAGCCGCGCGCCACTGCGAAACAGCGTCTCGACCCCCGCACGCGTCAGATCCACGACCTCGTCGGACGGGCGGTTCCCGTAGGGCGCTTTGGCGTGGTCACCAAGGTACACGAAATCAATCGTCGGGAACCGCGCGACGAGCGCCCGGAACACCGTCAATCCGCCATGGCCTGAATCAAAAACCCCGATCATGCTGCGACCGATGCCACGCGTTCGCGGCCCAGGCAAGGCAGCGAGAAATGGGGACAGCCGAGCCACTTGCAAAAGTGCAGCAGCGGCCGGTTTTTTCATCCGTGAGGGAGGTTTTTCGAGGCGTCTGCCCGCTGATCGCGCATGGTTTGGTTGCGACACCACCAGTGCGAATCAGGAGCGGACATGCCTCTTCGGGAGTCTTTAGCGGCAAGCTGGGATCATATTCAAGGCTCCTTGTTTCCGCGGCTGCGCTCAGAGGTCGGGCCACTCACCAGCCAGCATGAGCGGCTGATCGTCGTGCTTGAGGCGTCCAATATCGGGGCTTTCGTTCCGCGCTGGCCCGCCAAGCCCGGCCGCCCGCCGTGTGATCGAGCGGCGCTGGCGCGGGCCTTCCTGGCCAAGCCCGTGCTCGGCCTGCCGACGACGGCGGCACTGATCGAACGTCTTGAGATCGATGGCGCCCTGCGGCGGCTGTGCGGCTGGGAGGGCCGCCGCGAGGTGCCGAGCGAAGCGACGTTCTCGCGCGCCTTCGATGAATTCGCAGCTGCCGATCTGGCGGGGCGTGCGCACGAGGCGATGATCGCAAAGACGCAGAAACCGCGGCTGATCGGGCATATCTGCCGTGACTCGACGGCGATCCCGGTTCGCGAAGCACGGGTGAAAACGCCGACCCTCGTGTCACAATCCGCACGAGCGCCCAAGCGCGGCCGGGGCCGCCCGAAGAAAGGCGCGCCCCCGGTGCCGCAAGTCGAACGCCGGATCGTGCGTCAGGCCGGGATGTCACTTGCGGCGATGCTGGCCGAGCTGCCGAAAACCTGCGGCGTCGGCGCCAAGGCCGATGCCAAGCGGCACCTGACGACGTGGACCGGCTACAAACTCCACGTCGATGTCGCCGATGGCGATATTCCCATCACATGCCTGCTGACATCGGCGAGCCTGCACGACAACCAGGTCGCAATCCCGCTCGCCACTATGACCGCTGCGCGGGTGACCAGTCTTTATGACGTGATGGATTGCGCTTACGACGTGCCCGAGATCCACGCTCACAGCCGCCGCCTCGGGCATGTGCCGATCATCGCCGAGAACCCGCGCTGCGGCATCAAACACACCCGGCATACGGCCGAAGCGCACGCCCGCCGGATGATCCGTTTCCGCGATGCCGAGGCGATCCGGTTTGCCGAGCGCAGCGCGTCGGAGCGGGTCAACGCGGCTCTGAAAGACACTTATGGCGGCCGTTTCGTGCGGGTCAGGGGGCACGCGAAAGTGACGTGCCACCTCATGTTCGGCGTCGTCGCGCTGACGGCGGAGGCTGTATTCCGCCTCGTCACGTGAAAGGCCACGCCCCTGAGATGCCATCCTCTGGCCAGCGCCGGGGCGGCCGGTGCGTGGCCGGACCCGGGCACAGGGCACTCCGAGATGCACAAAAACGCCGACAAGGCGCCCATGCGAAGTATTCTCACCGACCATGACGGCAATTATGCAAGAACCTCAGCCACCTTTTCGCTGATGAAGACCCAGCCGCACTCGTCACGCAGTGCCCGGCAAAGGGTGGCTGTCCCCATTTTCGAAAACATTTCCTTGCTGCTGTCTCGGGCAGACTGCTAGCTTATTGGCATGCGTCGTCTGGTCCGGCAGTGGCTGGTTTGGGTGGGGCGGCGGGGGATCTTGATGGTCGCCGCCGTTGGGACGGCAACTTTTGCTTTTGCAGCCGAGCCGGTAGCGCCAGCTTTGAAACTGCCGACGGCCACCCAAGAAGCGTGGCGTGGTTCCCCGTTCCATGGCGCAATCAACGGAGCGACGGGCAAGCCGATCCCCTGCATCTGCCGGTACCGGGAACAGGAATTCCGGCTTGGTGACAAGGTCTGTTTGCAGACGCCGCGCGGCGCGGTGCTGGTGCGGTGCGATCTGATGCAGAACAATACGTCCTGGGTGCCGACCGACGAGTCGTGCACGATCTCGTGGCGGCCATCCGTGCCGCCGCCCCAGTCGTTCGCCAGAAAATCTTAACGCTTCGTTGATACATCCGAAGGGTTCGGACGCGCTGAAGCGCGCCGGCTGCGGAGGCCACCTTTGGAGTCATGACATGCGCATTGATCGCCGTTCCTTGGCCGCGCTGCTGTCGGGCGCCGCAGTTGCCGCCACCGCTTCGCGCGCTGCGGCAGCAGAGCCGATGACGGCCAGCCTCGAGTTGCGCCACATGACCTGGCTCGACATCAGGGATGCCATCGCGCGCGGCATGACGACGGTGATCGTTCCGACCGGCGGCATTGAGCAGAACGGTCCGCACATGGTGCTCGGAAAACACGACACCATCGTTGCCGCCGCAGCACTGCGGATTGCCAAAGACGCCGGCAATACGCTGATCGCGCCCGTCGTCTCGTTCGTGCCGCAAGGCACCATCGAGCCACCCACAGGCAACATGCTGTTTCCCGGCACCATCGGCATTCCCGAGCCGGTGTTCGAAGCGACCCTCGACGGCATTGCCCAGAGCCTGAAGCATGCGGGTTTCAGAGACATCGTCTTCATCGGCGATCATGGCATGAGCCAAGCGGCCCAGCTGCGCGTCGCCCAGAGGCTCACCAAGGCGTGGTCGGGACCAGGCGTGCGCGTGCACACCCTGGACCGGTACTACGATGACCGCGCGCAGATTGCGGTGATGAAATCCGAAGGCGAGACGGACGCCACCATTGGGAGCCACGCCGGCCTGTTGGATACCGCCGAGTTGATGAGCCTGAACGCGGCGAGCGTCGATCTCGGCCGTGTCCCCCAGGTCAAAGGCGCGCTCGCCAAGCTCGGCGCCAGCGGCGATCCCGCGCGCGCCAGTCTGACCCGTGGCGCGCAACTTCTGAAAATGCGCATCGATGCCGGGGCTGCCCAACTCAAGGCGCTGCTGAAGCCCTGATTGGATGGCGCCCGCATGCCGACAATATATGTAGGTTGGGTTAGCAGCACTTCTGCTGCGTAACCCAACACTT
>JANOXY010000045.1:0-6544 GCA_031418675.1 Pseudomonadota bacterium | reverse complement strand
GTGTGCATGCTTGGCGATGATGGCTTCAGCAGCGTTGATCAGCAGGTTGCTCAGTATCTGACTCAATACGGCACGGGAACTGCGGACCAGTGGTGCCGCTTCCAGCTCGGTTGCCAGTTCGACGCTGGCGCCAGTCAGCAGGTGCGGTGGCAACAACGCCACGCAGTCTTTAAGCATGCGCGACACGCTGAGATCTTCCATCACCCGTTCGGCGTGAGCAAAGCGCTGTTGGTCGGCAAGAATCTGCTGGACCAGATCGACATGAGCAAGGGCCGCTGCAATTCGGTCGGTGGCATGGCTGGTAAGCGCGGTCAATTCCGTTGCGGCCAGGGTCATGAATTGTTCGAGGTCTGCGCGGCGTTGCGCGTCGAGCTGCGGGTCGGCGAGTTCGGTATTGGCCATCGCGACCTCGTCCTGCGGGGCTTGCCTGAGATCGGTCACCAAGCCCGATAACTTGATCCGTAATGGCGTCACTGCGTTGCCGATGTTGTGGAGCACACCGCTGGCCAGTTCGGCGATACCCGCTTTGTAGGATTGTTCGAGGAGCAGCGCACGGGTATCGCCCAGCCGCGCGACCATGGCATCGAACTCACGGCCGAGTACGCCAATCTCGTCGTCGCGCCCGGAGTTGATCCTGGCGTCCAGATCGCCACTTGTTCCGACGTGCGCAGCATGGGCGGTGAGCCGCGCGATAGGTGAAAACACGGTGATCTTGAACATCGTCAGCACCGCCAGCAGGATGACCGAACCTGCGATGGTCAGTGATCGGTTGGCAAACGCCAGGGTGCGGCGGCCCTGGGCCGAGATGGCACGCGGCGTATCAACCCGCAGCCGAAAAACCGGCGCGGATTTGAAATCGAAGACGGTACTGACACCGCTGGTAACCGCATCGCCGACCGTATAGGTGGCGCGGTCGTGACGCACGGCGCTGGATGATTCGTTGGTCGGCTGCCCAACCTGACCATGGGGTACGGGTAAAAGCGTGAGGTCGACATTGGCCTGTTCGGCGAGCTGGGCCACCGCTACAGCGTCCAGCAGGCGCGCCATGATGACAACGCCCCGGGCCGGCCCTTCCCCGCTGGTTTTGAAAATGGGCTGGGCAGCGACCAGCACTGGTCCACGCGGACTGGCGCGCAAGCCTGTGACCGCGTGAGCGCGGTCGGCCGATGCGCGGTTGCCGGGCTGACCGAGCTGCACCAGTGGATCATCGCTGGCGAAATTAGCGAAGCCGAGATCGGTCGGCGTGGGAGCCCCCTGTCCCTCGAGCTCGATCGCCAACTGCCAGACGGTCGCCCCGCTGGCGTCAACGAAGGCCAGGTAATTGATCCGCAGGTTCTCGAGGGCCTCGGCATTGAGATTGGCATCGACATACTCGGGGTTGTGATCGTGGACAAACGCGTAGGTTTCGTCCCAGGTCGCCCAATCGGTGACCTGCGGCCCAAGTAATTCGAGCTCGCGCCGCAAGGCATCGAGGGCGCGCGCCACATTCTTTTCAGCTTCGGTCTGCTCCAGTGCCACAAAGCTCGGATAGAGAATGGTTTTCTGCACGCCAAACTGCACCGCGCCAAAACCCACGAACAAGCCCACGATCAGCAGACTGACTTTGACGGGCAGTGATTTAAATCGTGCGCTCATTGGCTGGTCCACTGACAAGGCCTGGCGGCCATCAGGCCGGGTCGGCGAGACCATTGGTTAGCGGCCGCCCGCCAACCGTCTTAATGCCCGGTGAGGCGAACGACGGACAGGCGTGCATCCCCTCACGGATCGCCACGGCAAGTCGATAAGTGAAGCTGTGCCGCTCGATGGCTAAGCCGCCCATGCCCAATAATCGCGCGCCCTGCAGCACCAATCCCGCTGCCGCGGGCGGGCATCGGCGCGGGCGCCGGTGGAAGTGCGTCATGCTTGGGCTGCTGGTCACCGGGCTTACGCTGGGCGCGCAGCCGGGATTGGCCTTTTTGGAGTGAATATGTCGTGGAATCTGGCGCCGGGCGCGACGGGCGTTTCGACGCCGATGCGGGTTAGCTCGAAGCGCGTTATACCTTCGGTGACAGTCCCTGGTCGCCGAGTCTCAGCTATCGCTACGCCTGCTTCTCCGGCGATTCCGACCGCCTCGATCACACGCGCAAGGATTTTGAATCCTTTTTTATTATGGGGATTTCGACAATCGCGGTTGGGGAACGTGGACACAGGGCGAAGTTGTCGGTAACTACCTGCTGTACAACAGCAACCAGCGCAACCACATGGTCCAAGTCAGCGCGACACCGAGCGCTGCCATCACCACCGGCGCCATCTACTACCGCTTCGACCTCGACCAAGCCCAGTACTTCGGCGCACCAGTGAGCTCTGGGCGCTTTGCCGACGAGATCGATGTTTATCTCAATCGGACCATCAACGAGAAGGTTTCAGCCTACACCGCCTATAGGTCGCGCTGCCTGCCCAAGCTGGGCGCGACGCGTTTGGCGACGGTCAAGCCTTTCATCTCATTGAGTTTGCGCTGTACGTAAGCTTCTAGCGCAGGCGAGCTTTACCCGCCTCCTAGTTGGGCATCCGCCGGCAGCCGTTGACGGCTGCAAATGAGCTGTGCCGATTAGGCCCGCAACCAGGCTTCTGGAGTAACGCCCCAGCCGTCCAATTGCGTAAACTACTGCCCCCGCTTCAGGCGGTCATTGCCCGCTTAAGTCTGAACCTACAGGAGCCCACGATGAGCGCAGTGCCTTCTCAGCCATCCTCGCAACCCGGCCTCGATCAACAGCAAGCCTACGACGCCGTGGTTGTAGGCGCTGGTTTTGCCGGCATGTACATGCTGTACAAGTTACAGCAACGGGGCTTGAAGGTGCGTCTTTATGAAGCCGGCAGCGGTGTCGGTGGCACCTGGTACTGGAATCGTTACCCCGGTGCCCGTGTCGACGTGGAAAGCGTGGAGTATTCCTATTCATTCGACGACGAGTTGCAGCAAGCGTGGTCGTGGACCGAACGTTATGCCTCGCAGCCCGAACTATTACGTTACTGCAATCACGTCGCCGACCGTTTTAATCTGCGCCCCAACATGCAGTTCGATAGCAAGGTGATCGCTGCCCACTACGACCAAAGCGCGGCGCGCTGGAATATCCGCACCAGCCGGGGCGATCAGGTCACTGCCAAGTATTGCGTACTGGCTACCGGCTTCCTGTCGGCCGGTAGCGTGCCCGACTTCGTGGGTCTCAACGATTATCAAGGCAACAAATACCTCACCTCGCGTTGGCCCAAAGAAGAAGTTGACTTCCACGGTCAGCGCGTGGCCGTGATCGGTACCGGGTCTTCCGCCGTCCAATCCATTCCGATCATCGCGCAACAGGCGGCACACCTGACCGTCTTTCAGCGCACACCGTCGTTTTCCATTCCAGCCCGCAACGGCCCCCTGGATAGAGCCTATGAAGCGCGCGTTAAAGCCATGTACGGCGAGTGGCGTCGTCGCCAGCGGGACGAATCCCGCGGCGGTTTTATCGCCTTGAATTTCGAGCCCGCCAAGCCCAACAACAAATCCGCCATGGAATGCAGCGCCGAAGAACGTCTGGCGGACTACGAAACACGCTGGAAAAACGGTGGGCTGGCCTACTATTCGTCCTACATCGATCTGCTGACCAACAAGGCGTCCAATGACACCCTCGCCGAATTTGTGCGCGGCAAGATCCGTCAGCGGGTGAAGGACCCGGCGACCGCCGAGCTGTTGTGTCCCACCACTTACCCCATACTTGCCAAGCGTCTGTGCGCCGATACCAACTACTACGAAACCTATAACCGCGACAACGTCACGCTGGTCTCGATCAAGGACAGCCCCATTGAAAAACTCACGGCCAAAGGTCTGGTCGTGGCAGGCAAAGAATATGAAGCAGACAGCATCGTATTCGCGACTGGCTTCGATGCGGTGACCGGTGCTATCAAAAACATCGAGGTGCGCGGACTGGGTGGCAAAAACATCAACGATCACTGGCTGGGTGCACCGCGTGCCTATTTGGGTTTGATGAGCGCCGGCTTTCCCAATCTGTTTTTCCTTGATGGCCCCTGCAGCAACGGCGCACTGGTGAGCCCGATGTTGCTTTCGGAGTATCAAGTTGAATGGCTTGATCGTTTGATCGGCAGCGTCGGCACCGCGCCCACAGCCTGCATTGATGCCAAACTCGATGCCGAGGACGCCTGGATGCAGCACATGGACGAGGTTGGCAAGGGCAGCCTGCTTTACGAAGCCAATAGCTGGTACTTAGGCGCAAACATTCCCGGCAAACCGCGCGCGCTGCTGTCTTATCTAGGTGGCCTGGAAGCCTATCGCCAACAGTGTCGCGCTGGTGAGGCGAATGCTTATGCGAACTTCAGTATCACCCGCTGAGGGCAGACCAAGCCCGCTATCGCACTGACGGGTCGCAGTCTGCAGCTCGCCGTAGTGGACAACGCGGCGAGCGGCGTGCCCAGCACGGCACAGGATTCGAGAAGTCGGTCGCAACTTCGCCGCCTGCTAGCGACAACGCTGGCCTGCTTGTAGTCGTGCCCCACCGGTCGAGCTACTCTCAGGCCCAAACAAGGGCTGCAAGCCTGCCGAGCGCCTATCGCAATGGGCTGGCCAGCAGCGACGTCACCATCGAGGAGGGAGAGCAACATGTTCCGAAACAAGACCAACACTTGGGCACTGGGCGTAGCACTACTCGCCAGCGTTACCCTGCCGGTGGGCGCCGCCACCACCGTATTTTCGGGTATCGGCGCCGATGCCGCGGCGGTGCAAAGCACCGTCGATGCCTTTCGAACTGCGCTGGGGGCCAATAATGGTCTGGGTCCCTGTGGTAGCGCCGCCTGCCTGGCTGGACTGGGTCGACGCGAGATCAATTGGGATGCCGTGCCCGATAGCGCATCAACACCTAACGCGTTCTCGGGTAGTTTTTTCAATCTGGCCGCGGGCTCGCCGCTCGGCCGCGTGCGGGGCGCTCGTTTTACGACCGGCGGCAGCTTTGTTGTCAGCGCTGACGGCGATTCCGACGGCGACGGCAACCTCGGCCCGCTGGCCACGGAATTTGGCAATCTGAACCCACAAAGCGCCGCTCAATTTGCGGCCTTCAGCGCCGAACGCATCTTTGGCCTGCTCGGCACTAATACGATGGACGTGCTGTTCGACGTGGCGGGATCACCCGGCACGGCGGCGAACGTGCGTGGCTTTGGTGTCGTGTTTACCGATGTCGAAATCGCTGATTCCACGACGCTCGAATTTTTTGATGCACAGGGTAACTCGTTGCGTACTGATTCCGCCCCGGCATTCCCGTTCCCGCCCGGCGGTGACACCTTCGGGTCGTTTTCCTTTCTCGGGGTAGTGTTCGACGCACCGCTGGTGGCACGTGTGCGAATCACCACCGGTGGTTACGACGCAGCCTTTGTGCGATTGGCCAGCGGTCTCGACGACGCCGTGGCTATGGATGATTTTATCTACGGCGAACCGACCGTCGTGCCGCTGCCACCGGCTGCGCTGCTGCTGGGATCAAGCTTGCTGGGCTTGGCCTTGGCGCGACGAGCGCGCAGCTAGCCTGTACATCTCAATAGTGGTCGGTGCGCTTGTCCGGCGCCGACCACTTCGAGTCCCCGCCTCACACGACGTCAATACGGTACGTCGACCGCCATGCATAGATAAGCGACCAGTGCACTGGCACGCTTGTAGTTACCCATTACGAATTTGACGAAGCCCGGCTCGAGCAGCAAAGACTCGTCGAAACTCATGCAGGCGATGAAGTCCTTACGCTTCAAGTCCACCAGCAACTCGTGATTGGGGTCGATGCCGCGTGGTGGTCGCACCAGGGTATCGCCGATCAGCGCCCAGTCTTTTTTGAAACCGGCGGCCTGGGTGGCTTTTTTCCAGGCGTTGGGGTTATCGACGATAAATTCACGGATGCCGTTCAAGACCGGTGGCTCCGGGTGCCAGATGCCGGCGCCCAGGAAACAATCACCCGGCTCGATATGCAGGTAAAAGCCCGGCGCGTGCACGTCCTTACCCAACTCGTGGCGGAACTGGATGCCGACATTGGTTTTATAGGGTGTTTTGTCGCCGGCGAAACGCGTATCGCGATAAACCCGCATCAATGACCCGCCCATCTTTTTTGCGACCGCACGAAAGTGGGGTGACAAGGCTGGCAACTGCGGCGCCATGGCAGCGATGAAGGCCATGGCCGGATTGCGCACACAATCTTCATAGCGCTGTTTGTGTTCGTTGAACCATTCGCGATTATTGTTGCGCGCGAGCTGTTTCAAGTAGGGGATACAGGTTTTGGGGAAGCCATCAAATTGTGCCATTGCACCGACCTCAATCGAGAAACGAACAAATCAAATCGCCTTGACTCATCAATATCAGACACCAACCTCGGCGCGCACGTCGAGTGCAATCGCGGTCCAATCCAGCTCGCCGTAACCGTGCTCGAGCGCCGTGCTGAAACGTGCCTCAAGCAACTCACCCAAACGCATACGTGCACCCACTGCGGCAGCCGTACCCTGGGCGAGACGCACATCCTTCAAGCCCAGGGCCAACTTAAAGCCG
>JANOXY010000044.1:0-6119 GCA_031418675.1 Pseudomonadota bacterium | reverse complement strand
CGCGATGGCGACGACCGCAGTGGCCCGATGAGTCGCACCCATCTCGAGCGGGAAGTCAGGCCCACGGTAGAGCTCAATCTCGATTTGCTAGATCTCATCGGCAAGGGCCTGCAAGGGTTGCTGGGCGACGGCGTATTTCCGTCACTGGCCGAAGGTCATGTTGTGCTGAATCAAGTCCAGACCGCCTTCGATGCGGCGCGGTCGGCCAGTTATGTGCCGTTTGTCATGCGCGACGAAGGTGCGGATATCTTCAATTTCACCTGAGTATTGGCCATGAAAATATGCCTGGTAGGCGCGGGCAATATCGCCGAAGCCCATCTTAAGGCCCTGCGCGGCGCCGGCGCGGACGTGACCGCAGTATGTACCCGCGGTGAGCGCGGTCGTGAGTTCGCCGCGTTTCATGGCTTACATCACTATCCGCAACTCGAGACTATGCTCGCGGCTGAAGCGCCCGACGGAATCTATCTGCTTACCCAGCCGTCGGCCTACGCGGAATTGTTGACGGTGCTTAAGCGTCACGATCTGCCGGTCATGATCGAAAAGCCAGTTGCTTACAGCAGCGCACACGCGCGTGAATTGCGCGCTGTGCTGCCAACCCTGACGATGGTTGGACACAATCGCCGTTTTTACGCGAACCTGCGCTACGCCCGCGAAACGATCGGCACAAAGCCGGTTTCGGCGCATTTTTTCATTTGCGAGCGGGCTCGGGATTTTCAGCATCGCGAACAGGCCGATCGCGAGCGCTGGCATGTGATGAACGCTATCCACGGCATCGATACCATCCGTTATCTGTTTGGCGATATCGTCGAGATTCCTTTCCTCCATCGCAGTGAAGCGCTGAGTTTCTGCCGTCTGCCGCGTCTGGTGAATGCCAACCTGTTAACCGATCGCAATCACCGTGTGCACTTCGCCTCCAATTTCGACTCGCCCGGTGGCTGGCGCTGCTTCGTATTTACCGATCAGCGCGAGATAGTTATCGATCCTATCGAAAAGACCCTTGTACGGCGTATCGGAGCCCAGGATGTGTTTGAACCTACGGCCGATGATCGCGAATTCAAACCGGGTTTTGTGGCCCAGGCGCGGACTTTTCTAGCCGGCATCAACAATCCCGACAAACTGCCCGCTGATTGGGTTGGTTTCGATGATGCGGTGCGCTCGGTCGGGCTGTGCGAAACCCTCTACGAAGGCGCTTCCCCAAGCTAAGGGCGGTCAGACTTTTTTGCGCGTGTGCGGGGTCAGAATCTCGGTCGTCAGTTGCCGGCCGAGCTCGTTCAGGGTCAGGCATAAGGGCGCTGCCGGCGACACGGTTATGGCAGGTCCATGGGTACGGATAGCTTCCATGACGGCGTCTACTTCAGGCGTCACCATGCGCACGAACGGGTAGTGCGCCGGGTTGTAGAACCATTTTGACGACCACGCATAACACAATGAAGGCACCGCAAACGCGAGCGCATCGAGTATGGAAGACGAGTAGCCAGTCAAGTGCAGCGAGCATTCTCGCAGCAACACCGACATCGGTGTGCGGCTGGCCCGCATCACTTCGACACGCGGGGTTTCCAGCGCCGTAGTTCTTGCTTCCAGGCATTTCTCATCGCGGCTTTCGGCGGGATGCAGCCGGATCAGGAAATGTAGATTTGCGTCGGTCGCCGTCAACAATGGCGCAAGCCAGGCGATATCTTCATTAGCACGTAAGGTCAGCAATACGGTGGTCAGACCGAGCGCATCGCGCGCCGCCAGGCGCTGCGCAGCCAGCTGCCCTTGCGATGCGTAATGTGCCTTGATGGTCGGCGGCAAATAGCGCGCCTTACCGCCGCCGATGCCGCTCTCCTGCAACAGTTGCTCCATCAGTCGCCAGCTGTGACCGACCGTCAGTGCCCGAGGTCCGCTGCCCGGTGCACATCCTACGATCGCCTCGCTTTCCACTGCTGACCAGCACAGGAAATGAGTAGGCAGGGTGTTGTAGCCACCATCAGGCATGCCCGGCCAGTGGTAACAATGGTGATGAGGACCGGCGCTACCGTGCTGCATGTCAAAGAACGGTATCCCGAGTGCGCGACACGCCAGCGCGGTGGCGAAGCCAACCACTCCGTAGTAGCAGTAGCCGATGACGCCCTTGATTGCCTGCTGTGCAAAGTAACGACGCAGGCAATACGCCGCTGAGTAGATCTTTTCGATGATTTCCTCCAGACCGCGCCGTGTCAGCACGTCGTCTAGCGGATAAAGCGCGGAAATCTCGGCGTGCCAAGCCTCGAAGCCCGGCAGATCATCCAGCGCCAAACTGCCCGACGGGCGCAGATGACTCTGAATCGCGCGAAAAATGCCAGCAGCGCCGATGGTCGCGCCCAACAGGGCCGGCGCCGGCTGCACCACCTCTGACTTAACGTCGATCAGCAGGGTGGTGCTGCGCATGCCGTAGCGGCTCAAGGCTTCACGCAGCGGATCCAGATGATGTTGGGCTCGATATCCATCCACATCGTGGTTGCCCACCGAACTGCCCAACATCAGGATTTCGCAATCGAGGTTGGGCCAGCGCATGCGCGTGATGGGCGGCGTCCCGGTAACCAGCGCGCGCGGTACGGCTGGAGCGGGTAGAGCCGGCGCGGGCGGCTTATTGTTGGTGCCGGCATGTACGCGGTGACAGGCACCGACCATATAGAGGGTCTTGATCACTGGCCAGAGATCCATCTCCGCATCCATGGCGTCGGCCAGCGGGTGGCGATAGCGCCAATCATTGACTGGGTAATGCCGCGGGCTCTCGGCCATCGCGTGGTGCAAGGCTTCCCACGCGGAATATTTTTCCTGGTCGCTATGAATCCCGCTACTCGTCACGAAATACTTCCGAGTACTCTTGGCTGGCCTGCTTGAGGTCATCAGGGCGTCCTATATCACGCCAGTATTCGTGGATGGGAAAACTCTGCACCACCTCGCCGCTGCTCAAGGCGTAGTCGATGACGTCGGTCATATTGACAAAGCGCGGTCCCGAGCCGATGAAATCCAGCACGCGTGGCTCCAGCACATAGATACCGGCATTGATCTGATAGCGCTCTACAGGTTTCTCTTCCAGCCGTACGACACGATTGCCGCTCGTGACCAGCACCCCAAAATCGACCGTCTGTTCATAAAGGCGCGATCCCACTGTAATCAATGGACGGGTGGCCTCGTGGGCGCGCAACATGGCTTCCAGATCAATGCTGGTGAGGATGTCGGCATTCATCACAAAAAACGGGCGGTCGGGACGTTCCGGCAACAGTGCCAGCGAACCCGCCGTGCCGGTCCGCTCTGTTTCATCGAGATACTTGATCGAGACGTTCATTTGCGAGCCATCGCCGAGGTGACTCTTGATCTGCTCACCGAGGTAATTGACCGAAACAAAGAACTTCCAGAACCCGGCAGAGGCGAAATTTCGCGTGACGATCTCGATGATCGGTCGCCCATTGACCGGCAATAGCGGCTTGGGCGTGTCCTTGGTCAAGGGAAACAGACGGGTGCCCAGTCCGCCGGCCAGGATCACGATCCAGTTGTCGTGAACTTCCGCTTCGAGCAGGGTGCGCTGTGTCACCAGTCCGACCAGGATGCCCTGCTCGTCGACGATGGGAATCTGCGAGATCTTGTTGTGCCGTAAGAAAGCGAGAATTTCTGGTGTGCTGGTGTCTTCGTGGGAAGTGAGCGGGCGACGATTGATGACCTGGGTAACGCAGTCATTGACCGTGATGCCATCCAGCAACTTGCGACGGATGTCGCCATCACCAACAACACCCAGCAGACGTCGGGTGTCGTCCACTACGCACACGATCTGGCGCTGGTTCTTGTTCAGTTTGCGAATGACATCGGCGATCGTCGCGGACTCGTCGACAATAAGATCATCGGTGATAGGCAGCTTGTTCATCATTCATCGAGCCGTGACCATTACGCAGCGTGGAGCATAGCGCTTCGCGCGCCAGCGAAAAACCTCCAGGGTCAACGCTCAGCTGGCGGCGGCTGGCAGCAATTCGCCAGTGTCCCAGTCGAAGCGCGCGGCGACTGCTTCGGCCAGGAGGAAATCCAATCCCGTGTCGATGTCGATCGAACGATGTTCGGGCATTTCGTAGATCAGCGTCCGCTCCAGGGCCACGCCCTGGCACGTGTCGAGGGTGGCACGACGCCAGACATAGATGGAGCCATTCAAATCAAAACACGGGGGCGAGTCCTGGCGTCGCAGCAGCGGTGAGGAAAGCGCTTTGGAGAGGCCGAAATAGCCCTCACCACGCGGTTCGAGGATGGTGAAATACGGCGAGTTCTTCGCGGCGCAGACCGACACTACGTTTTGTGCGCTGGGGTGGCCGTCGAGCAGCGCGACTGCCGCGACGATGTCGCGCGGAATACGCAACGGTGAGGTCACCTGCAAGTCGACCACCACCTCGAAACGTTGACCGCGACGCGCTTCGACGGTTTGTGCGCAATGTTTGATCACGGGCAGCTTGCCTGCTTCATCCGAGGCCAGGGGTGCCGGGCGCAGTATCGTTTCATCGGCACCAGCCGC
Organism: Pseudomonadota bacterium; assembly: GCA_031418675.1. GTDB lineage: Bacteria > Pseudomonadota > Gammaproteobacteria > JADJYF01. The sequence goes on along the minus strand of JANOXY010000044.1, from coordinate 1,600 downwards.
GCGACCGATGGCGAGATAGTCGGCATCGTCGCTGGACACCGCGATCACATCGAACAATCCGCTACGGCGTGCCTGCTCGACCGAATGACTAAGCAGCGGCTTGCCAGCAAACGGCGCGATGTTCTTGCCGGGCAAGGTCTTCGAGCCGCCACGTGCACAGATGGTGCACAGACGCAGCCTGCTCATGCCCTGCTCCGCGCGGCAAGTGACGCCCGCTGCGGCGGCCTGTTTGCACTAGCAGCGAACGCTAGGATGCTGGACTCCGCGTCGTTCAAAATTGACACTTTCCCTGGGCAATGAATACACTACCGAACCTTATCGCACATCGTGTCTGTTTTGAACTCTTGCGGCCTTCACGCAGCTTCTCCACCGCGCCGCAAGTGGCACTGAAATCCATGATTCACACCTTCGTCTCTGCCCCGTTTGTTGCGTCGTGTTGTTCGCGCGAAGGTGGTGGGGTATGAATTCGCTGCATGGGCGTCGCGTGCTGGTGACCGGCGCTGACGGTTTTATCGGCTCCCATCTCACCGAGGCACTGGTGCGTGCCGGCGCCGATGTGCGCGCACTGGCCTTGTATAACTCGTTTAATTCGAAAGGCTGGCTCGATGATGTCGCGAGCGATGTTCGTGGACATTTCGAAGTGTTGGCCGGCGACATACGCGACCCCTACGGTATGCGGGCGGCCGTCAGCGGCCGCGCAGTGGTGTTCCATCTCGCGGCCTTGATCGCCATCCCCTACTCCTACCAGGCGCCCGAGGCCTACGTCGACACCAATATCAAGGGCACGCTCAATCTCCTGCAGGCAGCGCGCGATCTCGGGGTCGAACGATTTGTACAGACCTCCACCTCCGAGGTTTATGGCACGGCGCAATTTGTGCCGATCACCGAGTTGCATCCGACCGTCGGACAATCGCCCTATGCGGCAACCAAGATAGGCTCGGACCAGTTGGCGCTGTCTTATTTCCGCTCCTTCGGACTGCCGGTTACGGTGCTGCGACCATTTAATACCTACGGTCCACGGCAGTCGCTACGTGCAGTGTTGCCCAATGCCATTACGCAAATCCTGGCGGGCAAAACCGTGCTGCACCTTGGCGCGCTGCATCCGACCCGTGATTTCACCTTCGTGACTGACACCGCAACGGGCTTTATGCAGATCGCAGGCAGCGATCGCGCGCTCGGCGAAGTGGTTAACATCGGCAGCAATTTCGAGATCGCGATCGGCGACGCTGTCGCGATGATTGCCGACGCAATGGGTCGCAAAGTATCCATTGAACTCGACCCGACGCGGCTGCGACCGAGCAACAGCGAGGTTGAGCGCTTGTATGCTTCGACCGACAAGGCGCAAGCGCTGTTCAACTGGGCGCCCACCCATGGTCAGGCCGACGGCTTCCGCGCAGGACTCGAAAAGACCATATCCTGGTTTTCCAACGCCGAAAATCGTGCGCACTATCGCGAAGAGGGGTGCGTTGCTGAGCAAGTCGGACAGCGCAGCGACCCAGTGGCCGGCGATTTCATCCTCTACTGCCATGGTGCCGGTCATTTCTCGATCTCCGTTAACACAACGCGTTAGCGTGTGCTCAGACTACGTAACCCTCTTCGC